>CADBJA010000167.1 GCA_902794945.1 Oscillospiraceae bacterium | reverse complement strand
CAAATCATAAAGATGATATTAACGACCTTATAAAGGCGGCGATGCTGCATTTTTATTTAGCTTTTCTTCACCCGTATTTTGACGGCAACGGCAGAATGGCGCGACTTTTACACATGTGGTATTTGATTCAAAAGGGGTATGAGTCCACTCTTTTTGTGCCGCTTTCAAGCTACATTGAGCGCAGCCGCAAAAAATATTATGATTCGTTCACTTTGATTGAAGAAAATTACAAGATTTCAGGTGTCATAGACATTACACCTTTCCTTAAATATTACAGCGAAAATGTGTATGACAAAATCAGCAAAGAAGAAGTGAAGCCCGATACGCTCGCAAAGTACAGTGAGCTTTTACAATCGGGTGAAATTACGGCGAAAGAAGCGGAACTGTGGCAATTTGTTCTCTCGGCATATGCCGGTAAATCCTTCACCACAAAGCAGCTCGAAAAAGATTGTGGCAATGCTGCGTTTGCCACAATTAGAAAGTTTGTGCTAAAATTTACGGAGAGGGGATTACTCACAGCAACAAAACTTTCCAACAAAGTGCTTTATGCAGTGAAATTTTAAAAGAAAACTCTATTTCATCCTCTAAAAATGAAAGTGGCATTTTTAGAGGATTTTTTATTGGTCTTGAGCAGGAAAAAATAGAATTTAAGGCATAAAAAATCGGCTTTTTTGGCATTGTTAATATACTATCATTCTATAGTGTGCGGGTGAAAAAACACTGCTCTTGAGCAGGAAAACGGTTATAAAAATATCAGCGTGGAGAAGGGGTATCTCCACGCTGATTTTATGGCTTTTGGTTGTTATGTAAGTGCTTCGATTATGAATTTCACACCGAGGGTGAAGCCGGTTTTGAAGGCATCGAGTTCGGTGATGTTGGAGAGTTCATTACGGCTTTCGCTATAGCGGATGAGCAGGTCAATTTGCTCGGCTGTGAGGGACGATTTGACTTTTTCGCAGTTGCGATTGACAAGCTGTATTGCCTCTTGATACTCCGAATTTCTTTCAATGTGACTGATTTCCATTGGTTGGATATTGCCGTACCACAGTTCTTCTATCGCGCTTATCATATGATTTCCTCCGGGCAAATCACCTCGTGCATCACGACTTCGCGGGCTTGGTTGGCGATGTTGTTCATCGCCCGTGCCCATTTGAGCATATCTTTGGCTTTGAGTTTTTCGGTGATGCCTTGCTTTTCGGCGTTATCTTTTACGATGCGCTCATACATTTCGGCGGCTTGCTTATCGACCTCGTGCAAATAGGTGTTGAGTTTGCAATCTTTTTTCAGTGTGACATAGAAAGAATGGCGGTAGTTTTTGATATACTCAAGGTGTCTTCGTCCCCACAGACCGATAGGATAATCCGTATCGGTAGATATGAGATTCGGCAGGTAAACTTTACCTACAAGGGTATAGTTGATGCCGGTTTTTTTATCTGTATAACTTCCCTTCATGATGATACCTCCTTTACGATTTGCTCTTAGCTTTTTTTGCCGGTTTTTTTGGCGTTTTTTTTGTCGGTTTTTTTGCCGGTGGGGGAGTGGTGGCTTCATTAAAAGCGCGAAATCCCTCCAGCGTTGCATCTTCGCGCGGTGCTAATGTTTTTAGATATGCCTGATAGCGGACTAAATCCGTATCCCTTACCGGCTTGCCGGTATAAACCATTTTTTGGTACACACTTTTTTGCACTTGATTATGTATGGCATCAACCGCATCGCGCCATTTTATAGGGGCATGGTTTTTTAGTGTAGCATTGACATGTTGCTTTTTTCTCAATTGTTTTACACCCGTGTTATACATATCGGTTGCGATTAAATCGACCAGTTCCAAATAATCCAATAACTGATTATCGCGCAACAGTTCAAAGTAGCGCCTCTCATCAAATTCTTTGAGGTAAAACGCATGGCGGTGTCCCCAAATGCCTACCGGTTTGTGGTAGCGCGTTTCTTCGTTAAAATTCGGGTAAAGTTCCCCGTCAATTTCCGAAAGTGTCAGATTATTTCTTACAATCATATGTATCTTCTCCTCCTTTTCAACTCTTGTTTTTTTACGCAGAATAATGATTGTGTCACCAAAAGGGGAGAAAACACTCAAAAACAGGCAAAAATGACGTAAACTTTTTTTGCACTTTTTTTGGTCGATATTTTGTGTAATTTTCGGCATCGAGTGTTAAAATTTCCTTTATTTAAGCCATTTTTTGAAAATTATTTTCTCTCCTTTATGTACCCTATTCTAACACTTACCGGTGCCATGGCGGCGCCCATATTATTGGCGTCGGTTACACCGAGGTCGGTAATTTCACCGAAGCGGGCGGCGCGGATTCTGACTTTGTCTTTGCAGTTATGGTTCTTGCCGCTTTCCAATATCGCCGCACCGGCGCCGGTGACAGTCCACTGTGCGGTTGGGGCGCGCTGGTTACCGTATTCCAGCGGAAAGCGAAACTGCCGCTCGCTTGAGCAAAAATGCGAGCCGGTGGTAGCGAGGGTACGCGCCGCCGCACCGCATTCGATTAAATTGGCGGCATTTATGAGTGCAAGTGCCATGGTGGAGCAAGCGCCGTAAAGCCCGCAGTAATTCACACCGACACCCGCAAACGCATAACTCGAAGCGATACACTGACTGAGCAGGTCGCCTGCAAATATACAGTCTATATCTGCCCAAGTCCATTTACCCTTTGCGAGAGCGATTTCGGCGGCGTTTTTAATCAGTTCGCTCTCGCTCTCTTCCCACGCCTGTTTGCCGAGGGTGGTATCTTCAAACACCTTGTCAAATTTCTCGGCGAACGGTCCTTCGCCCTCTTTTTTGCCGACACATGCGCCCCAAAAAGAAATCATCGGCGCATTTTCATATACAATACTTCTGCCGAGTAGAATTGCCATTACATCACCTTCAATACCTTTAAAATATAGTAGATTAAACCATATAGATTGGCTGCCAGCACACCGTAAACAATCACGGGACCGGCAATGGAAAACATTTGCACACCGGTGCCTAAAATTTTTCCCTCCGGCTTATTATCAAGCGCGGGGGAGACAACGGCATTCGCAAACCCGGTAATAGGAACGAGTGTACCCGCACCACCGAATTTTGCAATTTTATCATATAAACTAAGCGCTGTCAGCACCGCGCTGATAAGGATTAATGAGATAGAAGTAATCAGTTTGGCATTATCTTCATCCGCACCGAGTTTACCATAAATTTCAAACAAGATTTGACCAAGGGTACAAATCAGCCCGCCGACCAAAAATGCTTTGCAAAAATTGAGCAGTAATTTACTGGCGGGTGCTTTGCTTTGCACGAGTGTGTTATAGTCTTTTCGTTTCATTTTCATCACCATTACTATTTTTTTGCAAAGCACGGCGATTATTCATAATCAGGCAAAAACAGTTCATAATACAAGTGAAGAGAAAAAATTCAAAATGCTAAATTATAAATGCTAAATGCTAAATTATAAATGTGAAATGCTAAATGCGAAATGTAAAGTGCAAAATATTTTTTTCTCCGCTTCGGTTAAGGTGATAAGTGAAACTTTTTCGAGTTTACTTTTGGAAACTTTTTGCGTAACCGGTTAAGTAAGTGATGTGATGCGGGCATCGTTTCTTGAATGATAGTAATATGTATTAATGTTTAATGAAGGTGGATTATAGAATGATATTTTTAAAAGCGTTTTTGGTTGGCGGGCTCATTTGCGGGCTCATACAGTTATTGATTGATAAAACGGCACTCACATCGGCGCGCATTTTAGTGGGGCTTGTGGTTACCGGCGTGGTGCTTGGTGCAGTGGGGTTGTACGAACCGTTGTGGAACTTTGCCAAGGAGGGAGCAGGTGTACCACTCCTTGGATTTGGTGCCAATATGGTAAAAGGGGTAAAAGAAGCGGTGGATGAACAGGGCTTAATCGGCGTATTGACCGGACCGATGACCGCTGCTGCCGGCGGCATCACTGCCGCCATGCTTTGCGGTGTAGCGGCAAGTGTGGTGGCGAAGCCGAAAGATAAATGCTAATTTATCTGCCTATGGCGGAAAAATTAGCATTTAAGCTGTTAGCTGTTAGCCGATAGCCGGTAGCGAGAGGGTGGGACACCCACACCCGTTTGATAGATGGAAAGAGAATATCTATTCTGCGCATATT
>CADBJA010000166.1 GCA_902794945.1 Oscillospiraceae bacterium | reverse complement strand
TAAGTTTGCTACATTTGTTTCTCCTCTCCCCAAAAAGTTTGCTGCGCAATACTTTTCGGGGACCCCGGTATCGCTACGCTCTATTCGTAGGGACGAGCATTGCTCATCCGAAAGGAAAAGCACACCAATTCCATAAGGTACGCGCCCTCCCTGTTTCTTTCATTTGTTGTGTGTGAATAAAAGTAATTCATGCGGTGTTCCTTGATTGATAGTTATTTCCGGTCAAGGAACCTTTAAAATGCGAAACTTTATTTCGCCACCACTAATTCCGCATTCCGAATGAATAAGATCTCTCCGCTTCGGTCGAGATGACAGTAGCGTGTCAAGAAAACTTGACAAGCGTCAATTATAAAATAAAAAAACCACAGGCAAGAGAGCGGGCTCTCTTGCCTGTGTTACTTTTTTGGATGATAATTATTGTCTGTTTTTCAAATTCTCTTTCGCGCGCAGTTTTTTGACAAACGCCAAATACGCTTTTATCTTTTTTCTGTAAGCGCTGTTGTCATAAATGCCGAATGATTCATTCCACGCACAGTATTTATCTGCCAGTGTCAAAATAAATGCTTCTTTCGAGGTCGGCATATGAAAGAGTGTGAGCGGCCACATATGCGAGCGCACAATTATCAGTTCCTTCTCGGTCGGGTCAAAATACTTTTTTGCATTTGCTACCGATGTTTTCGGGTGGTTAAATGTGTGCGTAAGCGGTGTGTGTTCCGGCGTTTTAATATGCCAGTCATAGAGATATAAGTCGTGCAGCATTGCGCCTCTGACCGCACTGCGCACATCGGCATTCCACTTTTTTGCAAGAATAAATGCCGTGTAAGATACCGCAATCACATGTTCGAGCGTGGTAATATCGCCGTGTTGCATATAATTATCCATCTGCATTACGGTATCACTTGTGGTTAAATCTTTCACATATTCGTGAAATTCCAATAATCCTTTATGCATAGCCGTTTTCCCTTTTTAACGATTTACTAAATTTTGCGCAGCACGCTGTTGCTTGATAAAGACCAAATATTCTTTAATTTTCTCTCGAAATGCGCTATCATCATAAATGCCGAGGGTTTCGTTGGTCGCACAGTATTTGTCGGAGAGCGTTACAATCAGCGCTTCTTTCGATGTCGGTATATGAAATAAGGTCAGCGGCCACATATGCGAACGAACAATCTTTAATTCCTTCTCGGTCGGCTCAAAATACTTTGCCGCATTTTTTGCCGCAGCCATCGGGTGGGTAAAGCCGTGGGTGAGCGGCGGTCTTTCGGGGTCTTTAATATGCCAATCGTACAGGTATAAATCGTGCAGCATCGCTCCGCGCACCGTGCTTTTTACATCGGCATTCCATTTGTTTGCAAGCAAAAATGCCGTGTATGATACCGCAATCACATGCTCAAGGGTCGTGATATCGCCGTGTTGAATAAAATCATCCATTTGCATCACGACATCAGCGGTCGATAAGTCTTTTACATATTCGTGAAATTCCAATAGTTTTCGGTTCATTACCGTTTCTTCTTTCATTGTATTTTTTAACTAAATAATTATAGCAAAGTTTGTGCAAGTATGCAATCTTTTTTGCTTTTTGGGTATTTTGTATAAAATTCGGTTGTAAAAACTCTAATTTATGTTATAATTATATTGTTAAATTTTATGTTATTATAAGGAGTAATGAAATGAGTGAGAAAAAGAAAAAGAAGTCCGGCTTAGATTATAAGCAGACTTTTCTCATCGGCTTCGGCTTTTTAGCCTGTATGCTGTTTTGGAGTATTTACAACTCTTATGTGCCGTTGATTTTAACCCATAAGTTAGAAGATATGGGCATGGGCGGCAAAACCATACTCGGTTTTATCACCGTTCCGCTGATTGTAAATGCAATTATGACGATTGATAACATTTTCGGCGTTATTTTCCAACCGATGTTTGGTAAAATCAGTGACCGTACCCACTCCAAACTCGGTAAAAGAATGCCCTTCATTTTAAAGGGACTTCCGATTTGCGCCGTATGTTTTACTTTAATCCCGATTTTATCCCGCCTCAACTTCGACGGTTGGGAAATTGCGTTGATGATGCTGGTGATTATCGTCTTCAACTTCACCATGAGCACTTGGCGCAGCCCCGTTGTGGCGATGATGCCCGACTACACGCCGTCAGAGTTGCAGAGTGACGGTAATGCCGTTATCAACATCATGGGCGGTGTCGGTCAGGCACTCGGTTTCTTGCTGGCAACCGTGCTCGGCTTTGTAGGCTTTAAAGAGGCAATCTCTTCCGGTAACTACATTTCACTGTTTGCTTCCGGCGCCGTATTGGCACTCATTTTTATGGGCATTTTGTATATGTTTGTCAAAAAGAATGCACATAAAGACCTTTCTGCCAAAGAGCAGGCGATTGAAGATAAGGCGGATGACGGCAAACCTCAACAAAAAATTAAAATCAAGAATTTGGATATGTCCAAAGCCGAGAAAAAGTCTTTGCTTTTCTGCTTGGCAGCCCTGTTCTTTATTTGCAATGCTTCCGAAGCATTGGTGCCCAACTTTACCGTATTTGCCGAGAAGGCATTGCATGTTGAAAATCCGATGATTTCTACCATTATGATGCTTGTGTTCGCCCTCTCTCTTGCCGGTTTTGCGGTACCTGCCGGTATCCTCGGCAGAAAATGGGGCAGAAAAAAGACCATCTCCATGGGCTTAATCATAGTGGTCATTATGTTCGCTATTTACATCTTTGTGGCGATGGTATTACCGGCAATCGTCGGTGAGGCTGCATGGCTTAATACCGCCATTTGGGTAATGCTGTGGATTGCGCTTGTTGCCGGCGGCGGTGCTATGGCAATGGTAAACATTAACACCCTTCCCATCGTGCTTGCTATGGGCGGTAGAGATTTGGTAGGCACTTTTACCGGTTATTACTACACCGCGACTTTCGCAGCCGCTATTACCGGTCCCATCCTTTGCGGCGGTTTAATCGGTTTGTTTGGCAACAACTACAATGCGATGTTCTTGTTCTGTGCCGTTGCGTTCTTAATCGGTTTGTTACTCTTCATCCCCGTAAAACACGGCGAAGTGAGTGAAGATGATGAAGCATGGCTCGAAGAAGCAGTGGAAGCTGCAAGCGATGACTAATAATTAAAATAATACTTAAACTGCCACCGGGTAGTTGACTAAATATAACATTTAGGCGCCCACCGTTCCGTTAGGTCTTTGAAGGAACGGCGAGCGCCTTTTTTGCGGGGTATTATGTTAAAGAAATTAAATCGCTATTTTTCGCGAGTGGAAAAGGTGATATGGTGCGTGTCTTTTGTGCTGATTGTCGGTGCATTTGTCGTGTTTGACAGAAGCGGCGTTGTCACGATGCTTACCTCTCTTGTCGGGGTGACGGCTATTCTTTTTAATGCCAAAGGCAACCCGATAGGGCAGGTGCTGATGGTCGTATTTGCTATCGTATACAGCGTGATTTCATTTTCCTTTCGCTATTACGGTGAAATGATTACTTACGCCGGTATGACTCTGCCGATGGCGGTGTTGGCACTGGTCAGTTGGCTCAAAAACCCTTACAAAGGCAATAAAAGCGAGGTCACCGTTAACCGCCTGTCGCTAAAAGAAATACCCATTATGGTGTTGCTCACAGCGGCGGTCACTGTGGCATTTTACTTTATTTTAAAATATTTTCACACGGCAAATTTAATCCCGAGCACCGTGTCTGTCACCACCTCCTTTGTGGCAGCCTACCTTACATTTCGTCGTAGCCCCTATTTCTCGCTTGCATATGCGGCGAATGATGTGGTGCTCATTGTGCTGTGGGTGTTGGCGGCAAAAACCGATAAAAGTTATATTTGCGTGGTCATTTGCTTTGCCGCGTTCCTTATAAATGACATATACTGCTTTATCAACTGGCTTAAAATGCGTAAGAAACAATCCTTCCCCGCCCGGCAGTCAATGAAAGAGAAAAGCGACGCAAGCTCTTAACTCATTTAGCATTTAAACTTTCAAAAAAAAGCGATAGAACACCGTATGAATTTCTTTTATTCACACACAACAAATGAAAGAAATGTGGAGGGCACAGAGACCCCCCTACATAATTAGAGCGTAGCGGAACGGGAGCGGGTGTCCCGCCCACCACTCTTCACTCTTCTCTATTCACTATTCACTGCGTGAAAGTTTCTTTCA
>CADBJA010000165.1 GCA_902794945.1 Oscillospiraceae bacterium | reverse complement strand
AAAGGGCTCAACAAATTCCTTTTTGTCACCATTTCCCCGCCTGCATCATAGTATGAAATGAAAATGATGAAAGGGGGAAACGAGAATGTGCTGTGGTAACTCCAACAATAATTCCATCTGCTGGATTATTCTCATCGTAATCGTTTTACTTGCTATCGGCAATGGTTTTGACGACTAATTGATAAAGCGATAAAATCGCATTCTTGAATATCTCTGTGCTTTAAGTTATAATGGTTATAATTTAAACACAGAGATATTTTTTTATCGCTATTTGTGTTTATGTGTTACACAGAAGAATGGAGAAACATATGGAACAAAACTGGGTAGATATTGCATTAAAAGTAAATGTGGCAGATGCCGAAGCGGCAGAACTGCTTATCGGTGAGAGCACGCCTTACGGCATTTATATTGAAGATTACAGCCGATTAGAGGAAGAAACGCTGGAGATTGCCCACATTGATTTGATTGACAAGGATTTGCGCGCAAAAGACAGAGAGAATGTCATTATACATTTATACATTGCCGAGAGTGAAAATCCTCACGAAGCGGTCGGTTTGATTGAGGAAAAACTCAAAAGTGCCGGTATTGCTTTCAGCCGCACATTGACCGAGATACAGCAAGAGGATTGGGCAAATAACTGGAAACAGTATTTTCATCAACTCAAAATCGGCAAAAAAATGCTCATTTGTCCGGATTGGGAAACGGCGGATAATCCGGAGGGCAGAGCCGTGCTGTATTTGGAACCCGGTATGGCATTCGGCACCGGCACGCATGCGACCACTTGCCTTTGTATGGAAGTAATGGAAAACTACATTACACCCGATACACAAGTGTTGGATGTCGGTTGCGGCAGCGGTATTTTGGCATTGAGCGCCCTATTATTGGGTGCGAAGCGTGCCGAAGGGGTCGATATTGATGAAAAGGCGGTCAAAACCGCTGTGCAAAATGCGGCGCGCAACGGCTACGGTGAACCGCAAATTCATTTTTCACAAGGGGATTTGACAGAAAAAATCAGCGGTAAATTTAATTTGATTGTCGCCAATATCGTGGCGGATGTCATTGTGTTATTGTGTAAAGACATTACAAACTATATGACAGAGGATGCATACCTTATTGTCAGTGGCGTGATTATGGAGAGTGAAGCACAGGTCAAAGAAGCATTTGCCGAAGCCCGCCTTACCGTGCTTGACCGGCACGAAAAAGAGGGTTGGTTAAGTTTTGTGTTGCAAAAATCGGCAGATTTTTCTGAAAAGTAAAAATACTTTACATATCAAACGGCTGCCGATTGGCGCCGTTTTTTTGGCGAGAATAGTTTTAAAAAACATTCTCGAATTTAACCGTTTTGTAATGAAATCGACCGTAAAATACAGAAAACAAAGCAAAAATCCCCTGTATTTAAGCCTTTTTTGAAAAATTGTAATAAATTTGTTATTGACTTTTTGCATATGATTTAGTATAATATCACACTGTAAAGAAAGAAGACTTTACAGTATGGGAGGGGATTTTAATGGCAAAAAATCTTGACATTACGGTTTATCTCGATTTTTACGGTGAGATGCTGACCGACAAGCAGCGCGAGTATCTTGACTACTATTATAATGATGATTTGTCTTTATCCGAAATTGCCAACAATATCCCTTACGGTGAAAAAGGCAGATCCCGCCAGGCGGTGCGTGATGTGATTAAACGCGCCGAAGGGCAACTCATTGAAATGGAAGAGAAATTAGGTCTTGTCAAGCGTTTCATCAGTGTGCAAGAAGGTTTAAACGAAATCATTGAGTGCGCCGAGATTATTAACAAAACCAACCTCAATTTCGGTCTCTCCCGTGAAATCAATGATGCGGTGATTAAAATTAAAGCAATTGCCGGCAACCTTGCCGACTAACATTATTATCGTTTAAAGGAGTTATCATGGCATTTGAAGGGCTAAGTGAAAAACTTTCGGCAGCATTCAAACGATTGCGCTCTAAGGGCAAGCTGACTGAGGCTGATGTAAAGGCTGCCATGAGAGAAGTCCGCCTTGCATTGCTTGAAGCGGATGTTAACTATAAAGTAGCGAAAGATTTTACCAATAAGGTAACCGAGCGTGCTATCGGGCAGGATGTGATGGAAAGCCTGACTCCGGCACAGATGGTTATTAAAATTGTAGATGAAGAACTGTGCGATTTAATGGGCGGCACGGAAACCCGCCTTGCCACTTCTTCCCGCTTGCCGACCATTATTATGATGTGCGGTTTGCAAGGCTCCGGTAAAACCACGCACTCCGGTAAACTCGCATTAATGCTCAAAAATCAGGGGCACAGACCCTTGCTGGTCGCGTGTGACGTTTACAGACCTGCTGCCATTAAGCAGTTGCAGGTGGTGGGTGAAAAAATTAATGTGCCCGTGTTCGAAAAAGGGCAGTCAGACCCGGTTGAAATTGCCAAAGAGGCGTTAAAGTATGCCCGCGATTACGGCTACGATTATATGTTCCTCGATACGGCGGGTCGCTTGCACATCGATGAAGTGCTGATGGATGAGCTGCGCAATATTAAAGCAGAACTGCATCCGCACGAAATTTTGCTTGTGGTCGATGCCATGACCGGTCAGGATGCCGTGAATGTGGCAGCGAGTTTTGATGAAGCCCTCGGCATTGACGGTCTTGTTATTACCAAACTTGACGGTGATACCAGAGGCGGTGCGGCACTTTCCGCTAAAGCAGTGACCGGCAAACCCATTAAATTTGCCGGTATCGGTGAAAAATTAGAAGATTTAGAAGTTTTCCACCCCGACAGAATGGCAAAGCGCATCCTCGGTATGGGCGATATGCTCACCCTCATCGAAAAAGCCGAAAAACAGATTGATGAAAAAGCGGCTGCCAAATTAGAGCAAAAACTCAAAAAGAATAAATTTGATTTAAATGATTTGCTTGACCAATTAGAGCAAATTAAAAATATGGGTTCCATTAAAGACTTGTTGGGTATGATTCCCGGTATGAGCAAAAAAATCGGGGATGCGGAGATTGATGAGCGGCAGTTTGACCGTATTCAGGCCATTATCCGTTCCATGACCCAAAAAGAGAGAGTGAATCCGGATATTATCAACCCTTCCCGCAAGCGCAGAATTGCCGCCGGCAGCGGCACGCAGGTGGAGGATGTCAATCGCGTGCTCAAGCAGTACCGCGATATGCAAAAGATGTTTAAGCAGATGAACTCAAAGTCCATGAAACGCAAAATGTCCCGTATGGGCGGCGGCATGGGCGGTTTCGGAGGCTTCGGCTTCTAAACCGAATTTCGTATATAAGCGTTTATCGCTTACCATAAATCATTGTAAACAAATAACCAAATAGATTTGGGAGGTAATTTAAAATGGCAGTAAAAATCAGACTTCGCAGAATGGGTGCTAAAAAATCCCCTTACTACCGTATCGTAGTCGCAGATTCCAGATATCCTCGTGACGGTCGTTTCATCGAGGAAATCGGTGTATACAATCCTTTAAAGGAGCCTGCAGAAGTAAAGGTAGATGCCGAAAAGGCAAAGCAGTGGATTAGCAACGGCGCACAGCCGACCGATACTGTAAAAGCCATTCTCAAAAAGAACGGTGTTCTTTAATTCTTTAAAGAACGGAGGAACAATCATTGAAAGAGTTACTTGTGTCCATCGCACAGGGCTTGGTTGACGCACCTTCCGCCGTCACCGTAGAGGTGGATGAGCCGAATGCAGAGGGCGTTACCGTGTACCATTTGCATGTTGCACCGGAAGATATGGGGCGCGTTATCGGCAAGCAAGGCAGAATTGCCAAGGCAATTCGTGTTGTGATGCGTGCTGCTTCCAACAGGCAGGATGAAAAAATAGCGGTGGAAATTGACTAAACGAAATACCCTCATAATCCCTTGGCGGATTTTTGAGGGTTTTTGTTTTACGGGAGTAAAATGAGTAAAGAGTATTTGGAAGCGGGAAAAATCGTGGGCACACACGGCGTCAGGGGCGAAATGCGCTTAAAACCGTGGAGTGATGATGCCTCATTTTTAAAAGGGTTTCAAACCGTATATACGGATGCTGCGGGGAAGCAGGCTCTCAACCTGCTTGGCGCCAGAGCGCACGGCAATGTAACGCTTGTGCGCATAGAGGGCATAGAGAGCATCGAACAGGCAGAAAAAATGCGCGGTAAAACGTTGTATATTCAAAAA
>CADBJA010000164.1 GCA_902794945.1 Oscillospiraceae bacterium | reverse complement strand
TAGCAGTTTTTGCTAAGTAGTTTTATTCGAATAAGGGAGAAAATTTTTCTTGCATACTTGCCGTATTCAAGGGAAATTTTATCACTTAGGCGGATGAAAGGGGGCGCAAAAACCAAACTTCGTTACGGGGACTCACCTAAACCCTACACTTTTTTATTCTTCGCTTTGCGCCGGTTCCACCACTTCGGCGTTAAAATTTTCAATCGCCTGCATCAGGCGCGGGTGGCGAATAACAAAATGAATTTGCGGGTGCTTCATTTTTGAAATCATCACCCATTTGCCGTGGCAAACCGTAATTTTAATGTTTTGAAAGGTTTTTTGCGCCTGCGCCTGCACATAGATTTCTTCATTTTTCTCTTTTTCCAAAAACGCCTGTAATTGGAGTTGCTTTTCTTCCGTATAAATGTCCATCAGCGGATAGGCTTTTTCTAACAGCTGTTCCGCTTTTTTGCGGTAGTACGCCAATTCCTCTTTATTATTTGTTAAATAGTACCTGCCGCTTTCAAAGTGTTCGCCGATACACTCGCCGCACAAGGCGGCTGCTCCCGATACATAATTGATGTGGTGATACACATCACTCTCGCTCTTTTTAAAATAGAACGGATTGACCTGCCCTGTCATATAAATGGGAACCCACGCTTCCAAACCGAGCATCATTTCTTCCCACGGTCTGTCGAGGTTGTGAATGATGTTGATTGTAAGCCCTTTTTTGAGCATAGCGGCGATGCCCATCATCCATTTTTTGTCAAATTCTATGTCTTTTGCCATCGCGGTAATCGGCATATCCGAACACATAAACACGCTCTCGCGCGAGCGGGAAAGTGCCGTGTTTTTTAGAAAATCAAGTTCGCATCGGCGCATTTGCTCTACCCCGTAATAATGTTTGCTTGCGGGTAGAGAGAACGGCACCGTAGGCACTTTCATTTCATCAAAATGAATGGCTTTGATGTATTCATCCAAATTAAAGGTTTCAAGCGATTGCAAAAATCTGCCGATGCTGTTTTCTTTTTTACTTTTGCCGCTGCAAAGCCAACGGCAAAGCGCGCTTTCGAGCGGCTCATCGGCACAGGCAGTGAGTTTGCGCAAACTGTCGGCATATTCTTGTTTTTTGTATTTTTTAACGGTGTATGCCGCAACGCTTTCGGCAAATTCATACGGGTGCGTAATATTGCGCCTGAACGAGCGAATGCGCGAGAGGTGGGACGGGTCATAATTAATCTCTTTTGCCAAACCGTTCACATTCATACCGAGCAGTTGAATGAGAAAATTAAAATTTTCCACCATCGCCACCGTATCAATATCCTCACCGATAATCGCATTTTTAAGAGAATCATACACCTCTTTTTCTGCAAGCGGCGGTTCCGCCCCGCTGCCGAGTGCCGCAATGCCGGCGGCCAACAAATGTACATTTTGGTGCTCCGGCGTGGGGATTCTTTCGCCGCGCTTATAGCGGCTGATGGTGCTCTGAGAAACACCGCTGACAGCGGCGAGTTCCTTTGCCGTACACCCGCATAAATGCATATATTCATTTAATCTTTTTTCAAATGTCATCCTTGATCACCGCCACTATTATACCGAATCTGTTTTCAATATACCGTTAAGTTGACAATTTGTCAATGTCAAAACCGCAAGCGTATTTACCGCCCCTTTCATCCATTATATAATAATGGTATCAAATAAAAAAGGAGTTGTAAAAATGAAACGGATATTTGCAATTACATTAGCGGTAGTGATGCTCATTTGCATTATCCCCTTTGCGGCGTTTGCACAAAACGGACCGTCGCAAGAGTCGTTTAATGACGGTTATGGAGATATCTACCTTGCCTGGATTCGAGGACAGGAACCGGATAAAGAAGGCAATTACGGAGAATATGCCGATACTTTTGAGTTCTTTTCAGGCAATACGGTACACGACGATGTGTACCCCGGCATTCGTTACAACCGCACAACCAATACGCTAACGCTCAACGAGGTGAATGCCCCCTACTTGCGTTTGTTCACCAATGTGATGGGGGATGACTTTAAAATAGAAGTCACCGGCACCTGTGCGCTCGGTCAAATCACCGTTTGGGGTGACGGATACGGCGGTAATGTCACCTTTACCGGCACCGGCACATTGAGCGTGAATGCATCCGAAAACTTTGAGTATGCTGTTTTGATGAATGCGGAAGGCACCCCCGGTCAGGTGACATTTGGCAAAAATGTGCATATAAACCTTTTCGGTACCAAAGGTGCCGTGCAAACCGGCGGCAGCACCTTAAACGACCCGACAAAACTGTATATTTGCGAAAACGGACAAGCGACAGGCAACATCCTCAGCGAAGTCACAACTTACGAACAAAACGAAACCGTTGACGGTATTTATTGCTACAATGAAGACACCAACGAGCGCGGCGGATGGCTCGCCAACCGTGCCTCTGACCCGACCGGCATTTACGCCGTGCAAACCGGGTATCGGGATGACCCGAACCAAACACTGTATTGGGTTTCAAAATATGTTTACCTTGAAAAATTTGATGCCTATATCAAAGATTATAACTATTTTGAAAACGACCCGAAAAATCACTACGGTGAATTGGAATTCACACAGGAGGAATGGGAAGCACAGAACGATTACACCCTGCGCTCCGTTCCGAGTGAAGAACCCGCCTTGGTGCATTTCCGCAAAGTGGAGGATTTGGACGAACCGGGTGACTGGACTTGGACGGAATACAAACTCAAACGCGCCTCTGACCCGACCGGTCTTTACGGCTACAGCACTTTTACGGAAGAGTCCGGTGGTGTTACCCGCGAGGGCGTTCACATTCATCATTTCATTTACGATAACGGCACAAAGCGCAACGTTTTGGACCCCGCTTTTAAAGAAATCGAGCTGTACAAAGAAGAGTTTGAAAGCAGCGAGTGGACGGTTGTGTACGGTACCGATAATATTGACCTCGAGTGGCAGGGCAACTATTCCGCCCTCGCGTGGTTAGAGGTATACCAAGATGCCGACGGTAACAAATACGCGAAAGATTGGGATGATACCTGTTACACCTTCCGCGAGGATGAAGGAATAGTGTTTAACGGCAATTTCCACCACTACCTCGTGAAAGCAGAGGGTGTGGACATTAAGGCGTTGACACCTTGTGTGAAAACCGTTACCATTCCGGATGCCATAAATTATATTCTCCCCGCACCCTTTGCCTACAGCGGCAGTGCTGCCACACCGCATACACACGCTTATAAAGCACAGGTGGTAAAACCCGGCGCATACACTGTCGGTTACACCGTTCACACCTGCGCTTGCGGTGATTCTTATGTAGATACCTACACCAACCCCACCGGCAAAATAGCGGGCTTTAAATGCAAAGCGAGAACCGCAAACGCCGTGGCGTTAACGTGGAATAAACCAGCGGCAAGCAACATCAGCGGCTATCAGGTTCAAATTTCCAACGCGGCAGGTTCGGCTTGGGCAACGGCTAAAGCCACCACTGCCAATGCCTATACCTTTAAGGGATTGACGGCAGGCGCCAATTATAAATTCCGCATCCGTTTTTATATCAAAGCGGCAGACGGTAAAAACCACTTCAGCCCGTGGGTCGCCATTGCTTCCCCCACACTGCCGACAGGCACCACCGTAACAAAATTGACTCCGGCGAAAAAAGCCTTCACCGCGCAGTGGAAAAAACAGGCAGTCACCGGTTACCAATTGCAATACGGGCTCAAGGCAAACTTTGCAGGGGCGAAAACTCTCACGGTGAAAAACGCCAAAACACTCAAAGCGACTGTTTCCAAACTGGCGGCAGGCAAAGTGTACTATGTCAGAATTCGCACCTACAAAACGATAGCAAAAGCCAATTACTTTTCCGCTTGGAGCAAAGTGTATAAAGTAAAAACAAAATAAAGGAATTTACGCCTTTTCATACATTTAGCGAGGTATAAAGGCGGATGATAAAAGCCCCGTGCATATGCACGGGGCTGATTGTCTCTTTTCTTATTTCCGTGAAAAGAAACTCACAGAAAAGAAAAAATATAAGAGCGACACATTCGCACTTAATTTGTATATACATTCTTCTTATCAACATTAGGTTGTAATGTTTTAGATTTGATTTTCAATTCACTTTGCGCTTATGCCGCGCGGGCACTTACTTTTGTAGCAACACAAAAAGTAAGCAAAAAGTTGCTTAGAAACCTTTCGACTGGTTTCTAAGAA
>CADBJA010000163.1 GCA_902794945.1 Oscillospiraceae bacterium | reverse complement strand
ATTCTGCGCATATTTAAGCCAAATTTGGATTAAATCTAAACTAATAAAATCAAGTGCGAATGTGTCGCCCTTAATTATTCATCATTCATTATTCATTTTTCATTATTTAGCGCACTTAGTGCGCTAAATTCTAATTTATCTTACCACTCCGCAAAAATTATGTCAACCTTACAAAAAAAATCAACAATACTTGTCAAATTGTATAAAAATAAAAAAATATATTTATTTTATTTAATTTATTTTCATTTTGTGCTATAATTACTATGATTTAATATACTTATTTTCAAAGGAGGTTAAGATATGGCTAAAGATTTATCCATTCCGCGCGCTTCCACCCCCGAAGAGGTAGAAGTTGATTCGCAAGTAGTGCAAGCCTTTCTTGACAAATGTATGGAGCTTCACAAAGAACTCCACTCGATGATGGTAATCCGTCACGGTAAGGTTGCCTGTGAAGTGTACAGAGCACCGTTTAACAAAGACAGTGTGCACATGATGTACTCTTTTTCAAAAAGTGTTACAAGCGTTGCCACCGGCTTTGCAATTGATGAGGGGTATTTTTCACTTGATACCAAGTTTTTGGATATTTTCCCCGAATTCAGAAACGTCAAAAAGCCCGACGCCTTTTTGGAAGAACTCTGTGTAGAGCACCTCTTAACCATGAGAGGCGGTAAAGGCGTAAGTGTGCTTTCGAACAAAAGTAAAGACTCTTGGCTGAAAAACTTTGTTAACTCCGATTGGTACGCAGAGCCCGGCACACAGTTTATGTATATTAATGAATGTATGTATGTGTTGTGCTGCATGATAGTGAAAACCACCGGTATGAGTGTAACACAGTTTTTGACCAAGCGCCTGTGGGAACCCCTCGGCATTGATGTGCCGTATTGGGAAACCGACCCCAGAGGCATTGAAGTCGGCGGTTGGGGCTTAATGCTCAAAACGGAAGATGCTGCCAAGTTTACCCTTTGCATGCAACAAAAAGGTAAATACAATGGTGTGCAGGTTATTCCCGCATGGTGGGTGGAAGAAGCCTCCAAAAAGCAGGCGGAAACCGCTGCCAGCACCGACAAGCCCGACTCACAAGTCGGTTACGGTTATTGCTTCTGGCGCTGTGCCGGTTATGAGAACGCCTACCGTGCAGACGGTATGTATTCTCAATACGGCATTGTGTTTGAAGATTTGGATGCGTGCCTGATTACCACCGCCGGTGAAATCAATACACAACCGATGAAAACTTTGATTTGGGAATACTTCCCCAAGGCGTTCCAATCCGAAACCTTTGACCCGAAAAACACGGTCGCGCTTTCTCTGCCGCCTTATGAAAGATTGCCGAAATCCGACAGAAGCCCGATGGAAGATAAAATCGAGTGCCAGAGAATCCGTTTCTCCAAACCTGTGATTTTAAACATTGCAGGCTTCCCCGTGAGCGCCGTTACCATGCCCGCACTGTATATGGAAAAAGACAGAGCCGGTAACATCAACAATGTATCGTTTAAATTTTATGAGAATGACGGCGTGATTTTATGGACCGAGGGTAACGAAGTCAACTCCGTAAAATTCGGGCTTGACGGTGATTACCGTTGGGACTATATGAAAATCGGCGGAGTCAAATACGAAACCTGCTCGATTGCGCAGTGGAAAAATGACCACATTTTAGAACTGCACATCAGAGCCCTTGCCACGGTCAGCGAGCGTGTGCTTACCTTTACTTTTGATGATAAAAACAGGGTACAACTCAAACCCTCCTCCAACCCGCCGAGTTCCGATATGCTCAACCAGCTTACCGGCAATATTAAGGATGTTGTGGCAAACGATACCCTCAGAAAAACCTTAATGAAGTTATTGCCTAAGATTTTAGAGATTGTTGACTCCAAACACTACGGTATTGTGACCTGATGCTTAAAATCCAGGCGCAACCACACTTTCAGTCCACGGAGATTATGATGAAAAAAGCAGTCAGTTTATTATTATGTATCATTTTGATTTTCAGCACCTTTGCGTTTGCAATAGGTGCTGAGGCTGCTGACATTCACACCGTGCAAATCAAAGGCAAATACCACCAGGCACAGGCGCGCACCATGCTCGCAAAGGTAAACGCGTTCAGAACCAACGCCGTGCCTGCCGGTACGACGGAAGAAAACTACCAAGGCACGCAGGCGTGGGCGTGGAACAAGACAGGCACCAAAAAACTGACTTATAACAGAGAAAAACTCTCTTACGATTATGAGTTAGAGCAAATTGCCATGCAGCGTGCCGCCGAGATTTCCGTTTACTACGGTGCCGACCATACGCGCCCCGACGGTACAAGTTGGCGCAAAGCCCACACCAAATATAATGATGCAAACGGGTATTCGATTGGTGAAAACATTTTTGCCACACTCAATTCCGATTCCATCAGCGGTGTGCAAGAGGCGTTTGAATGGTGGTTAGAGGCAAACGACCCGTATGAGGGGCAATCCCACCGGCGCAATATGCTCGGTACGGATTATCCCTTTGTTTCGGTGGCATTCGCCTGCTTTGAGCAAAATGAAGTTTACTACTGGGTAGCGCTGTTTCGCAGCGCCGTCATCAGCAGCCGTGTAACCACTGTCGGCACGGACGATGTCACCGTTGCGGTAAACTTAAATACAAGATTTATCAAGTCCATCGCACTCACACCCAATCCGGCAAGTTATGTGATGGATATCGGGCAAAAAGAAAATGTGCTGTGTGAGGGTAAACTCATCACAACCAATCATATTTTGAGTTATGAAGGCAGTGACGGTAAGTTGGTACAAGAGCCGACCGAGATTAAAGTGGTACCCACACTCACTTCTTCCCAATCGGGCGTAGTAAGTATTTCCGGCAACACCGTCACCGCCCAAAACACGGGGCAAACGGTTTTAACGGCCTCCGCTTACGGTAAAAACGTAAAAATTTCTGTCAGGGTGTTGCAAACCGATATTACCGGTGCCGCCATCACCCTCACCCAACATACAGATACTTACATATATACCGGTGAACCGATTTATCCCGAAATAGAATCCGTCACCTTTGGTGAATACTCGCTCTCGCCGAATGATTATACGGTAAGTTATCTCGATAATACCGCCATCGGCACCGGCACGGTAACAATCACCGGTCGGGGCAATTTCAGCGGTGTCTCCACAAAATCATTCAGCATTATAGATGCGGCTGACTGCAAACACAATATCGTGATTGACCCTGCCGTTGCGGCAACCTGTCGCCGACCGGCAAAAACTATGGGCTCTCACTGCAGTATTTGCGGTAAAGTGTTTATTGAACAAAAAGAGGAAGGTGACCCCCTGCCCCATAAAGAGCAAATGCAAACCGGTTTGGAACCCACTTGCACAGACTCCGGCTACACCGCATGGAGCAAATGCGCCGACTGCGGTGAGATGATACAAGCCCCTGTCGAAATCGAACCGTTAGGGCATGATTACCCTGCCGTGAACACGGTTACCAAAGCAACGCTGACGGCAAACGGCTCTATCGTCTGTGCCTGCACCCGCTGCGGTGAAAAGAAGATTGATACCACCATTTACCGCCCGCTGACCTACATTTTGGCGAAAGCCGCCTACACCTATAACGGTAAGGTGCAAAAACCGAAATTGGCGATTAAAAATGCTAACGGTGCTTATATCGGTTATACACACTATAAAGCATCGATTCCGAACGGCAAAAATGTGGGCAGGTATAAAATCACCATTCTTTTTAACAGTGCGGCATATGCAAAGCAATACAAGTATTTGTATTACGATATTTTACCCAAAAACACCTCTGCTTTCACTTTAACCGCTGCCAAAAAGGCATTTAAAGTGAAGTGGAACACCCAAAAGGTGCAAACGACCGGTTACCAAATCCAGTATTCGCTGTATGCGGATTTCCGTAAAGCAACCACCTTTACCCTGAAAAATAATAAGTATAATGCAGCCACTATCTCGAAACTAACGGGCGGCAAAAAATACTATGTAAGAATGCGGACATATAAAACCGTGAACTATGCCGGCAAAAACATCAACCTGTTTTCGGTATGGTCGGGTAAAAAAAGTATCACCGCAAAAAAATAACGATAGGAGAAAAGCAGCATGTTTAATCAATATCTTTCAGACAAAAGATTGCCGGTGCCGACCCCCGACAGTGTGGTCGATGCCAACGGCAAAGTAGCGTTCGGAACATTTGATAAAGAGTTCAAAAATA
>CADBJA010000162.1 GCA_902794945.1 Oscillospiraceae bacterium | reverse complement strand
TTAAATGCCTATTTGCCGTTAGTCAAAAAGGTGTTAGCGCCCGTTATTGAAAAGAATACACAAAAGGGTATGGCAGGTAAATCACTGCGTTTAATGGTGGTCGGCATACCGAATGTCGGCAAATCGTCATTCATTAACCGTATGGCAAAAAACGGCAAGGCAAAAGTTGCCGACACTCCCGGCGTCACACGCTCTAATCAATGGTTTGTGATTGGCAAGGGGATAGAATTATTAGACACCCCCGGTGTGTTGTGGCCCAAATTTGAAGATAAAACGGTCGGCGATAAATTGGCGTTTACCGGCGCGGTCAAAAGTGACGTGTTAGACAGTGAAACCATGGCGGTGCGCTTGCTTGATTTTATTAAAGTCCACTATGCCGAGCGCATTTGTACGCGCTATAAAATAGACACGATTGAAAGTTTGCAATCGTGGGAGATTTTAGAACTCATCGGGCGCAAAAGAGGTATGCTCATATCCGGCGGTGAGGTCGATACCGAGCGTGCAAGCGTTACATTATTAGATGAGTTTAAAAAAGGCAAATTGGGTAAATTCACCTTTGAAATGCCGGAGGATTTCATATGAATTGGCTCGAGTACGAAAATGAAGCCTTAGCCGAAGGCTATAAAATTGTGTGCGGTGTGGATGAAGCGGGCAGAGGTCCCTTGGCGGGTCCCGTGTGCGCCGCCTGCGTAGTGTTGCCGACCGGCATGGTGATTGAAGGCGTTAACGATTCCAAAAAAAAAACAGAAAAAAAGCGCAATGCGTTATATGATGTGATAAAAGAGCAGGCGCTTGATTACGGTATTGCCTTTGCGAGTGAAAAGGAGATTGATGAAATCAATATTTTGCAGGCAACCTTTTTGGCGATGCGCCGTGCGGTAGATAGTTTAACGGTTCTCACGCCCGACATTGCGCTTATTGACGGTAACAAAACACCCGGGCTTTCCATTGCCGAGCGCTGAGTAATAGAAGGGGATGCCAAAAGCGCCAATATTGCGGCAGCATCTATTCTTGCCAAGGTGACCAGAGACCGGTATATGCTTGAAATGGCAGAAAAATACCCGGAGTATCAATTCCAAAAACACAAGGGTTACGGCACAAAACTGCATTATGAAATGATAGAAAAATACGGTGTCAGCCCCATACACCGTAAAACCTTTTTAAAGAAAATATTAGGCGTATGAATAAAGCAGGCGAGTGGGGCGAGATTTATGTAGCCCGCTATTTAAGAGAAAAAGGCTTTCAGATTATTGCAAGCAATTATCGTTGCCGTTTTGGTGAAGCGGATATCATTTGTTTGCATAAAAAGCACCTTGTGATTGTTGAAGTGAAAGCGAGGGGTACCCGTACTATTGCGGCACCTGCAGAGTATGTCGGTACCGAAAAACAGCGCAAATTAGCGCTGACAGCCTCTTCTTTTGCCTCACTGAATCATATCGGTCATCCGATTCGCTTTGATGTGGCGGAAGTATACTTTCCCGAAGCGGACCGTGAAAACTATAAGGTATATAAAATTAAATATATTAAAGATGCGTTTCGCGTATAGCGCATGAAAGGCGGAAAAAATGTTTTATACAAGCACAAGAGATAAGTCGGTAAAAGTAACGGCTGCCGAAGCCATTACCAACGGTATTTCTGCAGAAGGCGGATTGTATGTTCCGTGCGAAATACCCGAAATTGACCGTGGCTTCATTGAAAAATTGGCAACGCTTGATTACATCGGCAGAGCAAAAGAAATTTTATCTTTATATTTGACCGATTTTACGGAAAGTGAACTCGATTACTGTGTCAACGGTGCCTATAAAGCCGGCAAGTTTGACTGTGAAGCGGTTGCGCCCACGGTGGAACTTGAAAACGGCGTGAGTATTTTGGAGTTATGGCACGGTCCTACCTGTGCGTTTAAAGATATGGCATTACAATTATTGCCGTATTTGTTGACCACTTCCGCAAAAAAGACGGCGGACGGCAAACAAATCGTTATTTTGGTAGCCACTTCCGGCGATACCGGTAAAGCGGCGTTAGAAGGCTTTAAAGATGTGGAAAACACCAATGTTTTGGTCTTTTACCCGAATGACGGTGTGAGTGCGATGCAGAAATTGCAAATGTGCACGCAAGAGGGGAATAATGTGGCTGTTTGCGCCATTAAAGGTAATTTTGATGATGCACAAACGAGTGTAAAATCCATTTTCACCAGCGCCGAAGTAAAAGCAAAATTAGCAGCGGAAAATATGATGTTTTCTTCTGCAAATTCCATTAACTGGGGCAGGCTGGTTCCTCAAATTGTTTACTATTTTTCTACCTACTGCGATTTGTTAAACCAAAGAAAAATTGAACTTGGCGAAAAAATCAATATTGTGGTGCCGACCGGTAATTTCGGCAACATTTTAGCCGCTTATTATGCGAGAGAAATGGGGCTTCCGATTAAAAAACTCATTTGTGCATCCAACGCCAATAATGTATTGACCGAGTTTATTGAAAGCGGATTTTATAATAAAGACCGTGATTTTTATACCACCGTTTCACCGAGTATGGATATTTTGGTTTCCAGTAATTTGGAACGCCTGTTATTCCACTTAAGCGGTGAAAATGATGCGTTTGTCAAAAACTGTATGGAAGGTCTTTTTGAGGACGGTCACTATACGGTAGACAAATCCGTTTACGAAAAAATCAGAGGTGTGTTTGAGGGCGGTTGTTGTGATGATACCGCTACCAAAAACACGATTGGCGATATTTTCTCGCGTTTCCATTACCTTTGCGATACCCATACGGCAGTCGCGGTACAGGTATATTATAATTATTTAGAGAAAACCGGTGATGATACGCCTTGCGTGATTGCTTCTACCGCTTCACCGTATAAATTCAGCCCTGCCGTGTTAGAGGCGGTCGGCTCAAAAGATGCCGTAGGGGATGACGGATTTAAAATGATGCAGACATTAGAAGCCCTTACCGGTGTGAAAATTCCGGCACCGCTTGCCGCCATTCAAAATAAACCGGTGCGTTTTGACAAAGTTGCCGCGCGCAGCGAAATGACGGATGTTGTGTTGGATATGTTGGGCATTCAACACTAATATAATTTGCAATAAAAAAGCGGAGCCTCACGCTCCGCTTTCAATCAAATTTTTAACCGTTTTTATTGGCTTTAAAGGTCGCACAGATAGTGTCATTACTGGTGTTGGCATAGTGCGGTCCCACTTCAATTTCTTTTGCCGCACAAAGACCGTCTTTTGCATGGTATTCACAGTTTGAAACATTACATCTTACACATTTGCATTCGTGCATATTAACAACTCCTTTCACTTATATTTTTTCTTAATTTTTCCCGATTATACGAGGTAATTATGTCTGTTTACGCAATTGCGGATTTGCACTTATCATTTGGGGTCAATAAGCCGATGGATATTTTCTTCGGTTGGGATAATTATGTGCAAAAATTAGAAATAAACTGGAAAAAAATGGTAAGTGAAGAGGATACGGTGATTATCCCCGGTGATATTTCGTGGGGCATTAATTATGCAGAAGCGTTGCCGGATTTAAAGTGGATGGATGCTATGCCCGGAAAAAAGATTTTGCTCAAAGGCAATCACGATTTGTGGTGGGATACGATGGGTAAAAATATGCGCTTAAAAGAAGAAAATGAACTGAACACCATTGAATTTTTGTTTAACAATTCTTTTGCGGTCGAAAATATTGCCGTATGCGGCACAAGAAGTTGGTTTTTTGATGCCGAAAAAAGTGCCGATAAAAAAGTACTGTTGCGCGAAGTCGGCAGGTTGCAAAGGAGTATTGATGGCGCGGTGGAGAGCGGCAAAGAGCCGGTTGTCTTTTTGCACTACCCGCCGTTGAGTTTGCTCGAAGAGTGTGAAGAAATTATAGAGTGCCTTGTAAAAAACGGCATGAAACGCTGTTACTACGGGCATATGCACGGTAAAGCCGCCATTGCGGCGTTTAACGGTGAAAAATACGGCATTCGTTTTAAACTCATTTCTGCCGATACCCTTGGTTTTGTGCCGTATTTAATTGAAAAATAAATTCTAATTTATGCCACCCTTGCGGTGGCTAAATTAGAATTTAAGCAGTCGGCAGTCAGCAGTCGGCAGTCAGCGAGTAGGCGACACATTCGCACTTGATTATATTAGTTTGGATTAAATCTTAAATTCGGCTTAAATATGCGCAAAACAGATATAATCTATCCAAAAAATAGAGCGA
>CADBJA010000161.1 GCA_902794945.1 Oscillospiraceae bacterium | reverse complement strand
TTCTCTTGCGAAATTTGTTTGGACGAGCGGGTGTCCCGCCCACCACTCTTCACTCTTCTCTATTCACTATTCACTGCGTGAAAGTTTCTTTCACGCTAAACCCCCGAAGCTTTCCGAAGCACACAGAATTTTCAAACGCTTTGCTGTTGAAAATTTGATCTGTGAGCTTCTATCTCTCATTTACTTGCAAAGAAAACAACATATGAAATTTTTGTGTTGTATTAAATTATTTATAATTTAATGTGTTAATAAAAGAGCCGGCAATAAACTTGTTGTTGAAATTCACTCTTTTTTTTGATATGATAATATAAGTATATAAACTTTAAACCAATATTTATATGAAAAAGAAAGGACTCATATATGAATATTGCTTTAATCGCACATGATGCAAAAAAAGAATTACTCACACAGTTTTGTATTGCCTATTGCGGTATTTTAGCAAGGCATACCATTTGCGCGACCGGCACCACCGGCAAAATGATTGCCGAGGCTACCGGGTTAGAAATTCAGCGCTTTTTGGCAGGCAGCCAGGGCGGTGACCAACAAATTGCGTCCCGCATCAGTTGTAACGAAATTGACTTGCTTATTTTCTTCCGCGACCCGCTCACCCCGAAGGCAACCGAACCGAATGATGCTAAGATGTTGCGCTTATGTGATGTGCACAACATTCCCTTTGCAACCAACATCGCAACGGCAGAGGCACTCATCCACTCCTTAAATCGCGGCGATTTGGATTGGAGAGAAATTGTAAAGAGCGAATAAGGATTTGCTTTTTCTTCCTGCCCCATCATGGGGTTAATTTGTAACGCAATGAAATGTATTTCACGGTGGTGGGAATGTTCCCACCATTTGTATTGTATAAAATATTTTTGAGGTAAAAACGATGGCACAAATAAAAGCGCCGAGAGGCACGCAGGATTTACTGCCTGCCGACTCTTATAAATGGAAATATGTAGAAAGTACGCTGATGGCTATCGGCGAATCTTTCGGTTTCAAAGAACTGCGCACACCGGTGTTTGAAAGCACCGATTTGTTTGAACGCGGTGTGGGCGATACCACCGATGTGGTGCAAAAAGAGATGTATACCTTTGAAGATAAAGGCGGCAGAAGCATTACCCTCAGACCGGAGGGCACGGCAGGCGCCGTGCGTGCGGCGGTAGAGCACGGGTTGTTAAACGATGCCCTTCCGCTGAAACTCTCTTACTTAACCTCTTGCTACCGCTACGAAAAACCGCAGGCGGGCAGGCTTAGAGAGTTTCACCAATTCGGGGTAGAGTGCCTCGGTACCGCGTCACCGATGGCAGATGCGCAACTGATATTATTTGCCTCGCGCATTTTTGATGCGTTCGGGGTAGAGGGCATATCCCTTGAAATCAACAGCATCGGTTGCCCCAAATGCCGTGCGGAATACCACAAAGCATTAAAAGCATATTTTGAAGCGCATATCGACTCACTGTGCGACACCTGCAAAGGCAGGCTCGAAAAGAACCCGATGCGCATTTTAGACTGCAAAAATCCGGAATGTAAAAAGATTGCACACGGCGCACCGGTGATTTTAGATTACCTGTGTGAAGATTGTAAAGACCACTTTGAAAAAGTAAAAGATTATTTGGATATTGCCGATATTCCGTATAAAATCAACCCCCGCATTGTGCGCGGACTTGATTACTACACCAAAACCGTGTTTGAATTTGTCAGCGATGCCATCGGCGCCCAAGGCACCGTGCTCGGCGGCGGCAGGTATGACGGGTTGGTGGAAGAACTCGGCGGCAAAAGCGTGCCGGCACTCGGCTTTGCAATGGGCTTGGAGAGATTGATGTTGCTTTTAGAGGCAGGCAAGTTCGCCTTCCCCGCAGCGGCAACGCCCGATATTTACTTTTGCTCTATCGGCGAAAATGCGCTCAAAGTCGCGCTCACCCTTGCCGATGAGTTGACGGCGGACGGCTTCCATGCCGAAATCGACATTTTGGGCAGAAGTTTAAAAGCACAGATGAAATATGCCAACAAAATCGGTGCCAAATACACCGCGGTCATTGGCGATGACGATATAGAAAACGGCGTATTAAACATTAAAAATATGGAAACCGGCGAAACGATACAAAGTGACTTTTTAGGTTTTGCCGATACCTTTGAAAACGAATATCTCGCTTATATCGAGAAAAAAGAATTTTCAAATTATACAGATTTTGGGGTAGAAGAAGATGGCTGATAATTTAAAAGGACTCAAAAGAACACATTTTTGCGGTGCGTTGCGTGCCGCAGACATCGGCAAAACGGTCACACTGTACGGCTTTGCCGGCAAACAAAGAGATTTAGGTGCACTTGTTTTTATTGACTTGCGCGACAGAACGGGTATTACCCAACTGGCGTTTGATGAAAACACCGCCACAGAGATTTTTAAAAAGGCACAATCTGTCAGAAGTGAAGATGTGCTGGCGGCACAGGGCGTCGTCAGAGAGAGAAGTTCTAAAAATAAAGACATTCCCACCGGCGATATTGAAATTGATGTAAAAGATTTTCGCGTGCTCTCTAAAAGTGAAACCCCGCCCTTTGCGATTGATGATAACTGCAACACGGCGGAACTGAACCGCTTAACCTACCGCTACCTGGATTTGAGAAGACCGGTGTTGCAAAAGAATATGCTGATGCGCCACAACATTGCGCGCATTGCGAGAGAATATTTTTATGCCAACGATTTTATTGAAATCGAAACACCGATGATGATAAAATCCACCCCCGAAGGGGCAAGGGACTATGTGGTGCCCTCACGCATTCACAGCGGCAAGTTTTATGCATTGCCGCAGTCCCCGCAAATTTATAAGCAACTTTGTATGATTTCCGGCTTTGACAGGTATATTCAACTTGCCCGCTGTTTCCGCGATGAGGATTTGAGAGCCGACCGTCAACCGGAATTTACGCAAATTGACCTTGAAATGAGTTTTGTGGAACTTGATGATATTATGCAAATGGCGGAAGGCTTCATTGTGAAGTTGATGAAAGAGACCATCGGTGTAGATATTGCCGCACCGCTGCCGCGCATGACTTTTGAAGAAGCGATGAGCCGCTACGGTTCCGACAAGCCGGACACCCGCTTTGAAATGCTCATAGAGGACATCGGTGCTTGGGCTGCCAAAACCGACTTTGTCGTATTTCAAAACGCGCTCAAAGAAGGCGGTGCCGTAAAGGCGATTGTGGCAAAGAACGCCGCTGCCGCTTACACGAGAAAGAAGATTGATAAATTGACCGAGCACGCCAAAGGCATCGGTGCCAAAGGGCTTGCCTATGTGCGCTGGGCAGATGCAGAACCCGCCTGCTCCTTTAAAAAATTCTTAAAAGAGGGCGAACTCGAAGCACTGTTGCAATCCCTCGGCGCGGAGCAAGGCGACTGCGTGTTTATCGTCAGTGACAAGCCGCGCAAAGCGCTCACCGTGATGGGTGCCTTAAGACTGCTTGTGGCGAAAGAACTTGACATTATTCCCGCCGGCAAGTGGAACTATTTGTGGATTACCGAAATGCCCTTCTTTGAACAGGATGAAGAAAGCGGCGAATGGGTTGCCGCCCACCACCCCTTCACGATGCCGATGGAAGAGAGCATACAGTACCTCGATACCGATAAATCCAAAGTCAAAGCACAGGCGTTTGACCTGGTGCTCAACGGCACGGAACTGTCTTCCGGCTCTATGAGAATTACCGATTGCGCACTGCAAACAAAAATGTTTGAGCTGCTCGGTATGGAACAGGAAGAGATTGATGCCAAATTCGGTTTTCTTGTGGATGCTTATCATTATGCGGCACCTCCGCACGGCGGTATGGGTATCGGTTTAGACCGCTTGGCAATGCTCATTTGCGGCACCGATTCACTGCGTGATGTGGTCGCGTTCCCGAAAGTGCAAAATGCGAGCGAGCCGATGAGCGGCGCGCCCTCTTACATTGACGATGTGCAATTAGAGGAGTTAAGCATTGCCATTACCGAAACCAAAACGGAAGAATAAAGAAAAATCTCTTTCCTTATTTCCGTGAAAAGATACAGAGAAAAATATTGAAATATACGGGTGGCACATTCGAATTGATGGGTAGATACATTCTTCTTATCAACATTAGTTTGGTATGTTTTAAATATGATTTTTAATTCACTTTGCGCTCATGCCGCGCGGGCACTTACTTTCCTAAGCGACAGTGAAAGTAAGCAAAGGGTCGCTTAGAACACCGC
>CADBJA010000160.1 GCA_902794945.1 Oscillospiraceae bacterium | reverse complement strand
ACCTTGCCCTTCTTTTTGAAAAGAAAGTTGATACATACACCATTTTTGAGTTGTTTTGTATTTTTTACTTGACAATGGTCACTTCATAACGGGTGCGGGCAGGGTTCGCTGCGCTCACAATGAAATTCACTTTCAGTGAATGAAATCACTTCGTGATGAAATTCCCTTCGGGAATGAAATATTGCTACGCAATATGTGCAATACGGTGGTGCCGCTTGCGGCACATTATAATTGCAAGGCAAAGCCTTGCCACCGCCATTTTTCTCTCTTCTTTTTTATTTCTTATTTGTGAGCGAAGCGAACAGTTCACCAAAAGGGCTTTGCCCTGCCAAGCCCTTTTGGTGAACAAAGTGTGAATTGTGCTAAAATTCGATTGATATTATTTTTTAAAATGATATAATACGGTATATAAATTAAAATCAGTATTCAACGGTTGAGGCGTTTTTATGATATATGTTTTTCGGTTTGCCACATTTTTTATGATAGGCTCGGCAGGGGGCTGGGTGGTAGAGTTATTTTTCAGGCACTTTGTGATGCTCTCAAAAGGCAAAAACCGCTGGGTAAATCCCGGCTTTTTGGCGGGTCCGTGCCTGCCGATTTACGGTTTCGGGCTGTCGATACTCTACTTTATGAGTTATTTCGGCGATATGTTGCCGATTGACAATCCCATTTTAAAAGCGGTTGTTATTGTGCTGGCGGAAGCGGTCATTATGACCTTGGTCGAACTCATAGCCGGTGAAATTTTTATTATTCGTATGAACATCCGCTTATGGGACTATACACGGCAGTGGGGTAACTACAAAGGCATTATTTGCCCGCTGTTCTCTCTTATTTGGGCTTTGGTCGGCGCGGCATATTATTTTTTGTTCCATTCATGGCTGCCGGATGTGGTGGATTACCTCATTTCGCAAAACTACATTTTATTTATTTTCGGTGTGTTTTACGGCATCTTTTTTGTGGACTATGCGTACTCGATGCAAATGGTCAAAAAGGTTAAAAAATTTGCGCAGGATAACGGCATTGTAGTCTTTTACGACGATTTAAAAGAAGACATTACCGATTCAAGAGAAAAAAAGAAAGAGAAAACTGAGTTTACTTTTGTGTTTCGCGGTAATATGCAAGAGCACTTAAAGCATTATTACGATAAACTCAAACTCTCTGCCGAGAATGTGGCAGGTAAAGTGCAAGAGCACACCGAGGCAATTAAAGTGCAGGTGCAGGAGAATGCGGAGGCGCTGAAAATTCAAATGCAGGAGAATGCCGATGCGTTAAAAGAAAAGGTGCAGGAAAACACCGATTTTATGAAAGATAAAATGCACGAAACGAGCGATACCATTAAGGAAAAAATCGGGCGTGGAGGAAACAGTGATGAATGAGAAACAAAGAGAGATGTTATTGACTGCCCAACAAGGCGAACTCGATGCGGTGCTGATGTATAAAGCACTCGCCGTAGTCGCAAAAGAGGAAACCGATAAAGCCGCTTTTACCCGCCTGGCGGCAGAAGAGGGCAGGCATGCGTCCGTTTTTTATGCGTACACAAAGCAAAAACTTGCCGCAAGCGACAAGCAGGCAAAGGCACTCACCGTGCTCTATAAGGTTTTGGGCAGAAAAAGATTATATCCGTTCATTGCCAAAGGCGAGTATGCGGCAGTGAAAAAATACGAACCCCTCATTGCCGATTTCCCCGAAGTGAAGTCGGTCAAAGACGATGAAAAACGCCATGGGGATGAGGTGCGGGCGTTGTTAAATTAAAATTTATGACATAAATTTTAATTTAATGAATAATGAATAATGAATGATGAAGAATTGAGGGCGATACATTCGCACTTGATTGTATTTGTTTGGATTTAACTTAAATTTGGTTTAAATATGCGAAGAATAGACATCATCTTTTCATCTGCAAACGGGTGTGGGTGCCCCACCCTCTCGCTACCGGCAATCAGCTAACAGCTAACAGCTACTACAATAAAAAACCGGCAACGCCGCAGCGTTGCCGGTTTTTTTATTTACGAAGTCTGAACAATCTGTCATACCCTTTCGCCCAGCGCTGTACATTGTACCTGCCGTAAACTTTTGGCATGGTCGCGCAAATGGCAGTGGCTTTACCGATATCTTTACCGAGTTTCAGCACCATAGCGGTAATCTCTTTATCCTTAATCAAGTGCTTTGCTTTGCCGAACAAAGCCGGGTCAAACGAGAGCATAGAGGTAAAGGAGGTGCTGTCTGCCGTAATGGTGAGCATATCGGCATCCAAAATCCCGTTATCAAACAAATAATCGAGTTGGTCGGGCGTGATTTTTGCAAGCAACAGTTTTACAAGTGCCAGCGGCGCCATGCCCGCGCCGAGGGCTTTATAATATTTTACCTGGTAGTCCCACAAAGTTTCTGCCGAGTAGGTTTCGCTCTTATCGGCAATAATGGTGTCGGACAACATTTTAGAAGCCTTAAATGCATCTGCCAAGCCGGAGCCGATAATCGGCACGGTCATAAACGCACTGTCACCAATGGCGGCATATCCGTCCGCCACCATAATCGAGAGCGGTTGCCTGACCGGGATTTCCACCATATAGCCGCCACGCAGTACCTTATCGCCGAGGATGGGGTTTTCTTTTCTGAAAAATGCCGCCTTTTCTTCGGCTTCTTCTACCGTAAACGGCTCAAATTCACCAATGAGCAAATCGGAATATTCATCTTCACACGCAACCCAGCCAATCCCCATTCTGCCGTTGGGCAACATATATACTTTATAGGGGTGCTCGGGCACTTCATCGCTTGCTTTATTATAAAAGGCTCTGTATACATAAAACTTTTCAAACGCGCCCGTGTGTTTTTGAATGCCGCATACGCCGGGCAAATTCGCACGCACCACACTTTCGCAACCGCACGCATCAATGACCATATCGCCGAGCACATTGCCCTTGTCGGTTTCAATACCGATCACACGGTCACCCGCCATCACAGGACCCTTTACCTCGGTGTCAAAAAAGAACTTTACACCGTTTTTCTCGGCATGGGTGATAATTAAATCATAAATATCACGGCGCTCCATTTTGATTTCGAGTTCATCTTCGGGTACATCCTGCTTGACCGGTGTGTTGCCCGAAGGCGGAATAAAGGTCATATTCGTTTTATACTCATACTTATCTTTCGCGGGCATCGGAATGTGCGCATAGCGCAGAGACTTGGGGTCAAAAATATCCGTCCAATCATAGCCCATTTTATCGCGTGCATGTTTTTCATACACTTCTACTTCAAAGCCTGCCGCTGCCAGTTGTGAGGCGCAGGCAATACCGCCGTGACCGCCGCCGGCGACAATGATTTTTTTAGCCATAAGGTTTCTCCTTTAGTCAAAATAATCTATAGTAACAATATTATAAAATAAAATCGCCACTAAAGTCAAATAAATGTAAAAAATGTTTCGTGAAAGAGAGTTGTCAATACACCCGCACCTCTTTTTAACGCCACATCGTAGGGAGCGACGACCGCGGCGCTCCTATAAAAGCGGCGTGTCGAGGTCACCACGCCCTACGGTGCGGAAATTGGCATTGGCGGTGGCGAAACAACGTTTCGCATTTTTATTAATTAGCATTTAGAATTTTGAATTTAGCATTTCAAAGATTTCTCGACTGCGATTGAAATGGCAGCCTGCCGCGATTCTACTGTGCGTGGATTGATTCCACGCACGGACAATTGCATTTACTTCCGCTTTTTGTTATGATAAAGTTATCCTAAAAAGGGAAGTGTGAAGATGAATCAAGAAAAAATCGGTATATTTATTGCCTCTCTTCGAAAAGAGCGCGGGCTTACCCAAACGGCGCTTGCCGAAATGCTCGGCATTTCCAACCGCACCGTATCAAAATGGGAAAACGGGGACGGCTTGCCCGATATTTCTCTGCTGCCCGCGATTGCAAAAACCTTCGGTATCACGGTAGATGAACTGCTTGCCGGTGAACGGAATGCCGCGGCGCCCGAAATCAAAGTGACCGAAGTGGCGAATGGCGACACGATGAAAAACCAATTTCAAATTGCCTTTGTTATCTCGTTATTTTTTGCGTTGGTGGCGGGCTTGCTCGGTACATTTACCAATATATACGGCATTTGGGCATTTCACGCCTTATTCTATAATCACTGGGAAATCATTTTTGATGCTGTCGGCTTTTTTTCGCTGCTGTTATCGGTGCCGGTGTATGCCGTGGGGGTCATTCGCCTGCGCTT
>CADBJA010000159.1 GCA_902794945.1 Oscillospiraceae bacterium | reverse complement strand
GCGGCTGACATATAGAATATTTGCTGAAAATAGGCATCTTTTTCGCTATAACTTCAGAAAAAATCATCATTAGGCGTCAGCCTTAACGCTAATTTTTTCCTTGTTCTAACAAAAAATCTGCCGATTTTCAGTGCTTTGCAGTTTTTGCTAAGGGATTTTATTCGAATAAGCGAGAAAAATTTTCTTGCAAACTTTGTGTATTCAAGGGAATTTTTCTCGCTTAGGCGGATAGAAGCGCACCGCAAAAACCAAACATTCTATATATCAACCGCCCCAAAAGAGGGCGTTTTTTTGCATTAGTATGTGCTGGAAGTTGTATAGTTCACTTTGCCGCCGGCATACCTTCTTAAAGTGAAAGTATTACCGCTTTGAGAAACTCTCAAATCAATTTTCGGCACTTTTACTTTCTTTAAAGAGTAAATGGTGCAATTGATGGAACCGCCGGCATTATAATTCATTTTAATTCTGATAGGCGTATTATAATTATTCTTGAATTTATAATCTTGCACGCCCCAAGAAATGGCGGCATCTCTGCCAAGCGGCACATAGGAAGAACGCAAGTCATGTTGATGCCTTTCAACAACAACGAAATTGCCTAACAAGGTGGCATTAAAGATAGTGGTTGCACCTTGGCATACGCCGCCGCCCATACCGTCTACATAACCGCCGCCGGCAATGACTTTGGCTTCGGTAAAGCCTCTCGCTCTGGTTCTTTCACCCACAACGGCATTGTAAGAGAACACCTGACCGGGTTGTAAAATATAACCGTCGTTTTTACCGTTGATATATTTACAAGCCATTTTTAAGTTTTGCGATTTACCGTAGTAGTATTGGTCGAAGTAAGTGGTATAAGAAGCGACTTTGTTGGTGATATAGCCCACATTAATTTTCACCTTGCACATAATGGGGTTATCTCGTGTATGGTTATAAGTATAAATCTTAATATAGCAGCTGCCGTAATCTTTTACTTTCACAAGGCCTTTTGCACTGACGGTACAAACATTTGCATTTGTGGTTTTGTAGATATAAGAGGAACATACTGCGCCTTTGTTAACATAGGGAGAGAGTTGATAGCTTTGTTTTAAAGCGAGTTTCACGGTGGTAGGCTTGCAAGCAATTTTGGTCGGTGCTTTCTTCACCGTAATTTTACAAGCGGCGATTTTACCGTTAAAGGTTGTTACTTTATAAGTTGCAGTGCCTGTTTTTTTCGCGGTAATGACCATCCCTTTGCCGACTTTTACAATACCGCCCTCACTTAAAGAAGTGGTTTTCTTATAACAATCGGCACCGGAAGGCAGTTTGAGGTTTAAATCAAATTTTTCGCCAACGCCTAAAACAAGGTTTGTTTTATTAAATGAAACAGATGACGGTGCTTTTTTGACCGTTATTTTCGCATCTGCCCTGATGTAAGGTTTTTTTGATTTATAATTGTATGTATAGCAATACACTTTGGCAGTACCGGGTTTTACACCCTTTACATTACCGCTTTGGTCAACGGTAAAAACCGACTCATCACCGCTGCGCCAGATATATTCGGAGCAAATAGCATCTTTATCCACACCGACTTTAAACTTTACATTTTCGCCGACTGCCATAGTAAGTGCGGAAACGGCAAGTTTGATTTTCGTCGGCGCTTTCCCGACCGTTACTACACATTTATCGGTTAACCCGTTATTGGTTTGAGCAGTTATAGTAGCCGTGCCGACGCCTTTTGCAAGAATTTTACCCTTGGCGCTAACGGCAACGACACCCGTATTAGAAGAAGTATAAGTCACTTTCTTTACAATTTCATCTTTACCGAGCGAATATTCAAGATATTTCACTTCACCCACACCAATAGTAAGTTCATCGTAATTTAAATGAAACTCTTTTGTGGTTTTGCCGACATTAACGGTAGCAGTGGTTGTAACGGTACCGTTGTATACAATTAATAATTTAGTAGTACCGGGTTTTAATGCCGTGATATAGCCGTTGGCATCTACCGTTGCCACATCGGTATCATAAATCTTATAGCGGAAATCTTCTTTCGGATAAGTACCGTTAGTAATGGAAGGTAACTTATTATAAACATCACCGACATATAAATTGATAACGGAAGCGTATTCGATAGCAGCCGGTGCCGCCTTAACCTTAACGGTAATCGGTGCGCTGATACCGTTTGCGAAGGTGATAAGCACTTTGCCGGTACCGGCTTTTTCACCGGTTACAATGCGGTTATCCGCAGAATTATATTTATCCAAAGCGGTTAAGGTGATTTGGTGCGGTGTATCAATATACAGTTTCTTACCGACATAGGAATCATACACACTTGAAGATGCCACTTCAATAAATTCGGCAGAAACTGCAGCCGCATAGACGGATGCACCTGTTTTGTTAAAACCGAATACAATCAGTTTGGAGTCACCGGCATCTGTCGGCACACTCGTGACTGTTTTCGGGATATACACTGCCTTTAGGGAAGAAGCACTAAAGGCATTCGATTCTATTGTATTCACGCTTTCGGGCAAATTCAAAACAACGGCGGGCGTTTCTTTAAACGACTCCCCTGCAAGCGCAACTGTTTTGTAATCGCCGAGTTTTTCCGGCACGGTAACAACAGTATCTTCGCCATTGTACTTGAGCACTTTTGCGCCGCCGGATACAACAGAATAATTCCACATTCCATCACTTGTTTGCAACTCGGCAAAGGCGTGTAACGAGAATGCACCCGTTAACATCACAATCGCGAGCAGCAAAGCCACAACTCTTTTCCCCATAACATTTACTCCTTTAAATTATACAGCACTTACAACGATAGTATTATCTTTTACATCAAGCGAAATCATACTTAATGTTTCATCACACTTTTCAACCAATTCGGCGGCTATCGGGTCTTCCACATACTTTCTGACAGCGTTTGAAAGGTCTCTCGCGCCTCTCGGTCCGCCATATGCCTTATCGGCTAACAGTTTTGTGACAGAGTCGGTCCAAGAAAGGATGATACCCTTATCTTTCAACGGGTCAACCAGTTCTTCAAGCATTAAACCTGCGATTTGCACATAGTTATCCGGTGTTAGCGGGTTAAAAGCGATAATCTCGTCTACCCTACCGATAAACTCGGGTTTTAAGAACTGTTCAAGCGCTTTTAAGGCTCTTTCTTTAGAAACGGTCGCCTTATCTTTCGCAAAGCCCAACGTTGTATCTTTATGCGAAGAACCGGCATTAGATGTCATAATAATCACGGTGTTGGCAAACGAAACCGTTCTGCCGTGTGCATCCGTGACTTTGCCTTCATCTAATATTTGCAAAAGGATATTCATCACATCGGGGTGCGCCTTTTCTATTTCATCAAAAAGCACGACCGAATACGGTTTTCTACGCACTTTTTCCGTTAACTGACCGGCTTCATCATAACCGACATAGCCCGGAGGTGAGCCGATAATACGCGAAACGGAATGTTTCTCCATAAACTCGCTCATATCTAAACGAATGAGTGTTTCCGGTGTTGAAAAGAGTTGATAACTTAACTGCTTCACCAATTCCGTTTTACCTACACCGGTAGGACCGACAAAGATAAAGGAAGCCGGTCTGCGGCGTGCACTGATTTGCACACGGTTACGGCGAATCGCTTTGCAAAGCGCATCAACCGCTTCATCCTGCCCGATGATTTTGGCTTTAATCTCTTTTTCCATATTCTTTAAGTTCTTTAAATCCCCCATTTGGATTTTTTGAACCGGAACACCTGTCCAAAGATTGATGACTTTAGCCAAATCATCATCCAATACCTGATTATCGGCAGCAAGTTTTTGAATTTCAGGCAAACTGTTTTCAAGTTCGCTGATTTTGCTTTTTACGGCAAGTAGCGCCTCATAGTCAATCTCTTTGCCTTCTTCTATGTTTTCAATATCTTCTTTTTGCGCTTTTAATTCTTCGAGCTTTTGCTCGGCAATTTGTAATTGGCTGATTGCCTTATTTCTTAAATTTGCGCAAGTGCACGCTTCGTCTAATAAGTCAATCGCCTTATCGGGCAAAAACCTGTCATTGATATAACGCTCGGATAGTTCTACCGTTTTTCTGACAAGTTCATCGGATATTTTGACACGATGGAAATCTTCATAATAGTCCTTGATTCCCAATAAAATCTCGGTAGTATCGTCTATAGAGGGCTCTTCAACACTAACCGGCTGGAACCTTCTCTCAAGCGCCGAGTCTTTTTCAATATATTTACGGTATTCATCAA
>CADBJA010000158.1 GCA_902794945.1 Oscillospiraceae bacterium | reverse complement strand
CAAAAAAGTAGTCATACAACAGCTTAAAAACTCGTTGTACGCCTGCTTTTTTTAAATCATTACTCTCTTGGCTTAATGACATTGTCTCTGTGCCCTCCCGATAACTTTCATCTGTTGTGTGTGAAAGAAATCCATGCGGTGTTCTATCGCTTTTTTTGATTATTTCATTTTATTGCAAACCTTCTTTGAGTGTGATACAATAAATATATCAAGAGGAAAGGAAGACCTGCTATGAAAGTTTTTCACGGTAATATACTGACTTTAGACAACAAAAACACCATTGCCGAATACTTGGTTGAAAAAAACGGCAAAATTGCCTTTGTGGGCGATACGCTCCCCTCCAACTACCAAAACTGCGAAATGATTGAACTCGGGCAAAAGGCGCTCATTCCCTCTTTTGTCGATACACACATTCACTTTGCTTCTTTTGCCACCTTCCACGCCGGCTTAAATGTGATGGAGGCGACCAGCAACAAACAAATTTTAGAGTGGTTAAAAGACTATGCCGCCACGGCGAAAGAGAAACTGCTCATTACCTTCGGTGCTTCCCCCTACTCGGTGGAAGAGGGCAGACTTGTTAACCGTGAAGAACTCGACTCCGTATGCCCCGACAAGCCGGTGTTTATGGTCAAGTATGACGGTCACGCCTGTGTGGTTAACACGGCACTGCTCAAAAAAATTGAAAACAAAGTTTCTCATTTAAGAGGCTACCATGCCGATACCGGCGAGATGAATCAAGAGGCATTTTTCGCCGTAAGCGATTATGTGACAAACTCTATTCCGATTTTTGATTTGGTTAAAAATATGCAAAAGGCTGCCGATTTTATGGCAAGCAAGGGCATTGGTATGATACATACGGTCAGCGGCGTCGGCTTTACCGGTGATATGGATGTGGATTTAGAGCGTTGGTGCGGCAAAGGCTTTGAAAGCGGTATGCAGTTACGGGTATTTATGCAAACGATGCAGGTAAAAAATGCTCTCAAACGCAAATTGCCCCGCATTGGCGGCTGTTTTGCCTGTGCGCTTGACGGTTGCTTCGGCTCGAAAGATGCGGCAATGAATGCGCCGTATGAGGGTGACGAGGGCGACTGCGGCGTGCTGTATTACACGGATGAGCAGGTTACCGCCTTTTGTAAAGAGGCAAACCGCGCCGGGTTGCAAATTGAAATGCACGCCATTGGCGATAAAGCATTTGACCAAGCCACCCGCGCCCTCAAAGCAGCGCTCGATGATTGCCCGCGTGAAGACCATCGCCACGCGATTATTCACGATTGCTTGCCGACGGAAGAGGGTATCAACATCTGCCGCGACTACCACATTGCCATGCCGGTGCAAACCGCCTTTATTGATTGGCGGCAAGAGCCGGATGCCTATTTAGAGAGCATTTTAGGCAAAGAGCGCTGTGCCAAACTCAACCCGATTAAAACCTTTTTAGATAACGGCATTGTGATGGGTGTGGGGTCTGACGGTCCGTGTACCTCCCCCGACCCGATTATGTGGATTTACAAAGCGTGTAATCATTCCGTTCCCGAGCAATCGGTGAGTGTATACGAAGCACTGCGTATGTGCACCTACAACGGCTACTACCTCACTTTTGATGAAAAAGAAAGAGGCAGCCTCGAAAAAGGCAAAATCGCCGATATGGTCGTACTCTCCGAAAACCCGTATGCCGTACCGGTGAAAGAACTCGACCGCTTAAAAGTAGAGCAACTCTACCTGCAAGGCAACAAATACCGCAGTGAAACCGGTAAAAGCGCCGTGGGGCATATTCTAAAAGGCATGAGAAACAAACACGCAAAAATATAGCATCAAAATTCCCGATAGTGCCGGCGGCACTATCGGGAATTTTTTTTAAAACATATGTATTGTTATATCTTGCACCAAAAGTGCCGCACGGGGAACGGGTTAAGTAAACAGCGGGGCATTATAATCGCTGCCATAATCATAAATCCAACAGGTGAATACCTTGCCGTTTGCCGCGCTCACGGTGGCTTTGTAGCACTCTTTACAATAGGTATAGCCGTCACCGGCTTTGCAGGTTTTTAAATACACTTGCGTAATTTTTACCGCATCGCCCTTATGAATGGTATATACCGCATTTTTGTTTGTCGGAGAACCATAGGCGCTTATCGATTTGTTGGCGTGGTAGGTCGTTGCCTTAATGGCATCCCCGTATTTTGAAGCGAGGCTAATCCCATTTTTGTCTGCCTTATACTTTAAAAGAAACGCTAACGGCTTGCTGCCGACATCTACCAAATCTCTGTTATCATAGCCCGAGGACAGCACCGCACTGAAGGACTGCGCATCCAGCCGTTTATAGTCTTTATGACCGGTTAAAAAATGAGATTGCACGGCAATATCCTGATTGACGGGAACGAGCGTTGTGCCCGCATACCGCAAGAAGGTATCGTTGTTACCGCCGTGAACGCTTAAATCGCGCAACACAAAATAGCACTGTTTGCTTGCCGGCGCAAACAGGTACATCTGTATACCTTTTGCCCCGGATACGGAATAGTAAGCCTCTTTACCGTTTACAAGCACCGTAACCGTGGGCAGGTGATTTGCCGTCTGCCCATACCGGCAGACAACCGTATCTGCCCTGCCGTTGCCGGTAACATCATAATCTTTATAGGTTTTGCCGTTCTCAAGCGGCAATTCTGCTTTTGTGATTGCTCCGGCTTTATAAATGTTGACCGTTTTTGAAGGGCTCCAGGTCGAGAAATAATGGTTATTTTTGGAAACGGTTTTAAACGTGCGCACCCGCACATAATATGTCCCGTTTGCCCCGGGCACACTGATGGTTGCATTCAGTTTTGTATTTTTGTAGGCGGTTGCCAGTTTCACGATTTTTGTAAACTTGCTATCCGCCGCACACTGCACCTGGTAACCGGTTGTTTGCACGGTTTGTTTTTTCCACGAAGCGGTAAACGTTCCTTTGCCGCCCGTTACCTGTGCCACGGCACTGCCTTTGGGAATAATGGAAAACACGCGTTTGTAACTGCCGGAATACCTGCCTTTCAGTGTCACTATCGCATAGGCTTTGCCGACATTTTTGTTGTTATGATATGTGAGCGTGTAATACTTGGGAAGAAAAACTCGTCCCTTCATATCTTCTATGCGCACCTCCGGCTTTAGGGCTTTGCCGGTGTAGGTCATGTTGGTCTGTAAGAGTTTCACGCCTTTTTGGCGGTCAATCACACTTTGAAACGCCTGCCCGCAAATGGTGCACTGTTGATACAACAGTCCGTTTTCCGTTACGGTGGCTTTTTGTGTTTTTATGGTTTTGAGTTGATGTCCCTTTTCGTTTTTGGGAATGATTTCGGTTTTGGTTTCACCGCATTTTTTGCAGGTGTATATTTTTTTACCGTCCCGCACGCAGGTTGCCTGTATTGTCATTACACCGGCATCCCAAGAGTGTTGGGCACACCTGAAATGAATGTAGCCGCTCACAGCCGAGGCTGCAAAAGTGCGCACACAGTATTCATAAGGCGGCACCCAGTTATACTCTTCTACCGTGACCGTATCCCCGTTGACGGCGCTCACCCAGGCAACATGGCCTCTTGCCCACCAGGCAATAGCGCCCACCGCCGGTTTCATATCTACATCTATGCCGATTTTTTTGGCGGCATTGCCCCAGTTGGAAGCATTGCCCCAATGCACCCCGCCGTAATAGTTGTTAAAGTCAATGCCGAGGTTATGGTTTAACCGCCATGCACAAAAAGAGGTACACTCGCGCGTATAAAAATACCATGCATCCGGTGCATCAATCGCACCGTTTTTATAGGGGTAATCATCTGCGGCATTCGCCTGTAACGAAAACGCCGCAGCACTGCTGAAGAGTATTGAAACAATTAATAGAACACTGATTAACTTTTTCATAGGTTTCTCCCTATAAATAAAAGAGTTGTTACATCCTTCGCCGTAGTGCGTGAAAGTGCCTTTCACGCTATGCCACTGCCATCCCATTATATTTTAGCACAATCATATTAAAATAGCAATATAACCCGAAATACAGGCTCTTTTCTTCTTTTCGTGAGAAGATACAGAGAAAAATTTTGAAATATAAAGGCGACACATTCGCGCTTGATTGGTAGATACATTCTTCTTATCAACATTAGTTTGGTATATTTTAAATATGATTTTTAATTCACTTTGCGCTTATGCCGCGCGGGCACTTACTTTTGTAGCAACACAAAAAGTAAGCAAAAAGTTGCTTAGAAACCTTTC
>CADBJA010000157.1 GCA_902794945.1 Oscillospiraceae bacterium | reverse complement strand
TGTTAATCGCCGTCGGCGGTGACGGCACGGTGACCAAGTACGCAAGTGATGCCGCTCTGCACCATAAACCGATTTTGGGTATTAACGGCGGTCATTTAGGGTTTTTAAGCGGGCTTGAAAAAAGCGAAATCCATTTACTGCTTAATTTAATCAGCGGGGATTATAAAATTAAAGACCGTATGCTTTTGCAGGCTTCCGTTTACGATGAAAACGGGGTGTTGCTCAGTTCCGATCATTGTATTAACGATGCAGTCATCGGCAGAGGCACCAACCTGCGCATGGTGGATTTGAGTGTGGAACTTGACGGAAAACTGCTCGCACGCCACCGGGCTGACGGTGTGATTATTGCCACCCCCACAGGCTCTACCGCTTACTCTATGAGTGCCGGCGGACCGGTGGTAGACCCGCATATGGAGTGTATTATCGTAACGCCGATTTGCTCGCACTCGTTAACGGCGCGCAGTGTGGTGTGCTCCAGTGAAAGCACGCTTGTCATTCGCAATTCATCGGATGCCGGTGATATACGCCCGATGAGCGTTACCACCGATTCCAGAGAACCCATTCCCGTGCCGTACGGCGGTAAGGTTGAAATCAAAAAGGCGGAGATTGCCGTGCAATTCATCACCATTAAACGGCAGTCGTTTTATGAAATATTGCAAGAAAAAATGATTGAGAGAAACAACGGCAGATAGTCATAAATTCAGCGAAAGGTACTGTACCAATGAAGAAGAAAAGATTACAAAAAATACTTGAATTAATTAGAGAATATGATGTGGAAAACCAAGATATTCTGTTAAAACTGTTGCAAAAAGAAGGGTTTCAGGTGACACAGGCGACCATTTCCCGCGATATTAAAGAGTTGGATTTGGTCAAAGTGGCTTCCGGTTACGGCGGCTATAAATATATAGAGCGCGAAAAACAAACCGGCAAAAACAGCGATAAATATATTGCCATTTTCCGTGAATCCGTTACGGGCATCGATTATGCCGGCAACCTTGTTGTTATCAAGTCCCATATCGGTATGGCAAATGCCGCCTGTGCCGCGGTAGATACGATGAATTTAACCGATGTACTGGGCACCATTGCCGGGGATGATACCATTTTTGTGGCTTGCAAAAGCGAGCAGGCGGCAAAAGCGTTGTGCGACCAGATTGATAAACTGATTGTCGGTTAAGGAATTTAAGTATGTTAAAAAGTCTTGAAATTGAAAATATCGCCGTGATTGAAAAGGTGTCAATCGACTTTGAGAGCGGGTTGAATGTGCTCACCGGTGAAACCGGTGCCGGTAAATCCATCATCATTGATTCGATTAACGCCGTTCTCGGTCTGCGCACTTCAAGAGACTTGGTGAGAACCGGGGCTTCTCACGCGTTGGTGATTGCCGAGTTTTCGCCCGTTTCCAAGGCGGTAGAAGACTTTTTGTATGAGCAGGATATTGAGCCGGAGCCGCATAATTTGATTTTACAGCGGCGTATTAATGCCGATGGCAAAAGTTCCTGCCGCATTAACGGCAAACCGGTCACGGCGGGCACCATGAAAGCACTCGGTGAAATGCTTGTGAACATTCACGGGCAACACGATTCACAAAAACTGTTAGATACCGAAAAACATTATTTATATATAGATGAGCAAATGGGCGATAATGATTTGCTTGCGCGCTATCATGATTCTTTTGCGGGGCTTGTGAAAACCGTAAAAGAATTAAAATCCTTAAAAACCGATGAGCAGGCAAAGCAGCGCCGGGTAGAGCAGTTGCGTTATGAAATTGATGAAATAGAAAAAGCGGCGATTGAGCCCGGGGAAAAAGAGAACCTCTTAAAAGAAAAAGAAATGTTGCGCTCTCTCGCTTCGCTTACCGATGCATTGCAGTATGCAAAGCAGGCGCTTTGCGGCGATGATGATACGCCGGGTGCCGAAGGACTTGTGCAGTCGGCATTGGCGAAAACCGAAAGTGAGGGTGATACCTATCTCGGAGAAGTGAATACGGCTTTAGCCGCGGCGGCAGAGAGTGTCAGTCGTGCGGGGGAAGAAATACGCACAAAACTTGATTCTCTTGATTTCAGCCCGGAGCGGGCAGAGCAGATTGAAGAGAGATTAAGTGTCTTTTATGCGTTTTCTAACCGCTACGGAAAAACGGAAGAAGAGATTGCCGCCTATTTGGAAAACGCAAAAAAAGAACTTGAGTCCATTGTTTACGCCGATAAACGCAAGGCAGAACTGGAAGCAGAGTTTGAACAAAGCAAAGAAAAAACTTATCGCTTGGCGTTGGAACTCTCCGAAAAGCGGCGTAAAACTGCAGAAGAATTTGAAAAACGCGTCGAGAATGAACTGTGGTTTTTAAATATGCAGTCGGCACAGTTTAAAGTCGATTTTAAAGACGGACCGATATCCAAAACGGGGATTGATGAAATTGAGTTTTTAATTTCCGTCAATGCCGGGGAAGCGCTTAAACCGCTCTCGGCAGTGGCATCGGGCGGCGAATTGTCCAGAATTATGCTCGCGTTTCGCGCGGTGCTGGGTGAAAAAGAAGCCGTTCCCACATTGATATTTGATGAAATTGATACCGGTGTCAGCGGCAGAGCCGCCGGCAAAGTCGGCTTAAAACTAAAAGAAGTCAGTAAAAATGCGCAAGTCATTTGTGTGACGCACTTAGCACAAATTGCAGCAATGGCATCTACCCACTTTCTCATTCACAAGCAAGTGGCGGACGGAAGAACCTATACCAATGTGCGCCCGCTTGATTTTGAGGGCAGGCAGTATGAAATTGCGCGCATTATGGGCGGTATGAATATTAACGAGTTGATGCTCGAAAATGCAAAGCAAATGTTAAAGGAGTATGAAAATGACAACATATGATGAATTGGTTGCCCGCGGTTTAATCGCACAGGTAACGGATGAAGAAGAGATTAAAGAATTGGTTAATAATGGCAAAGCCACTTTTTACATCGGCTTTGACCCGACGGCAGACAGTTTGCATGTCGGTCACTTCATGGCGCTTTGTTTAATGAAGCGCTTGCAAATGGCGGGCAATAAACCGATTGCCCTCATCGGCGGCGGCACGGCGATGATTGGTGACCCCTCCGGTAGAACCGATATGCGCCAAATGATGACCAAAGAAGTGATTGAGCACAATTGCAATTGCTTTAAAAAGCAAATGAGCCGTTTTATCGAATTTGGCGAAGGCAAAGCGCAAATGGTAAACAATGCCGATTGGCTGTTGGATTTAAACTATGTGAATTTTATCCGTGATATCGGTGCTTGTTTCTCTGTGAACAAAATGCTCAGCGCCGAGTGCTATAAGCAGCGAATGGAAAAGGGCTTAAGTTTTCTTGAGTTCAATTATATGATTATGCAAAGTTATGATTTTTATAAACTTTACACCGATTACGGCTGCAATATGCAGTTTGGCGGCGATGACCAGTGGTCCAATATGCTCGGCGGCACGGAACTGATTAGAAAGAAACTCGGTAAAGATGCGTATGCGATGACCATTACACTGCTTCTCAATTCCGAGGGCAAAAAAATGGGTAAAACCCAATCCGGCGCCGTGTGGCTTGACCCCGAAAAAACCAGCCCCTACGATTTTTACCAATACTGGCGCAATGTGGCGGATGCCGATGTTATGAAGTGCTTAAAGATGTTAACCTTCTTACCCTTAGAGCAAATTCTCGAAATGGAACAATGGGAAGGTTCTCAGTTAAACCGTGCAAAAGAGATTTTGGCGTATGAACTGACCGCCCTTGTGCACGGTGAGGAAGAAGCAAAAAAGGCAGATGCTGCGGCAAAAGCCCTGTTCGGCGGCGGCGCCGACACTGCGAATATGCCCACCACCGTTTTAAGTGAGGCGGATTTTGATGAGAACGGTGAAATCGGTTTGCTCGCGTTAATGGTAAAAGGCGAACTTGCCAAATCCAACGGCGAAGCAAGGCGGCTTGTGCAACAAGGCGGCGTATCGGTCAATGATGAAAAGCAAACCAACCCTACCGCCAAAATCACCAAAGCCGATATTGAAAAAGAACTCATTATTAAAAAGGGGAAAAAAGTATTTCATAAATACACTCTGTAAATAAATCTCCACCCGATATGCGGGTGGAGATTTATTTAATGCGGAATACGGAACGGCAGCGGTTAGTGACCGCTGAATGATGTTTGCTTCGCAAATGATGTTGCAAACAAGTTTGCAGGTGATGTTTGTGCTTCGCACAAGTGATGTTTTGGCTTTGCCAAAGTTGTGGTGGCGA
>CADBJA010000156.1 GCA_902794945.1 Oscillospiraceae bacterium | reverse complement strand
TATGCAGGCAGAATATTAGGCGGTATGGAACTCAATTTCGGCACCTTGCTCTTAGCCCACATTACATTTAATATTCCCTATGTGATTTTAAATGTAACGCCGAAATTAAAACAAATGGATTCTCACTTGTACGAAGCGGCGATGGATTTGGGTTGTAAGCCGGTGCAAGCGTTTTTTAAAGTGGTGCTGCACGAAATTTTGCCCGGCGTGATTTCGGGCTTTATTATGGCGTTTACACTCTCGTTTGATGATTTTGTTATCAGTTATTTCACAAGCGGTTCGAATTCACAAACGCTTTCTATTATCATTTATGCGATGACGCGTAAACGCATCAGCCCCAAAATTAACGCTTTATCCACCATTATGTTTATCACGGTGTTTGTGCTCTTATTGGTGGTTAATTTCCGCAAAACAGATGCTGTAAAACGAACCTTTAAAAAGAAAGGAGTGCAATGAAAATGAAAAAAATAATGTCTGTACTCCTTGTAGTTTTGCTCTTAGTAACCTCAATCCCGATGGATGCATTTGCCGAACAGGTTGAAATTAATGTTTACAACTGGGGCGAATACGTGCCTGACGGCTCTGATGGTTTTATTGATGTAAATGCCGAATTTACGAAAAGAACCGGCATTAAAGTGAATGAAACCAATTACCAATCGAACGAAGAAATGTTCACAAAACTTTCCGGCGGCGGTGTCAGTTATGATTTGGTGGTACCCTCCGATTATATGATTTCTAAAATGATTGAAAGGGATATGCTCGCCGAAATAAATTATGATAATATTCCGAATTATAAAAATGTGAGTGATGATTTTAAAAATTTGGAATATGACCCGCAAAACCGTTATTCCGTTCCCTTTACAGGCGGCACGGTCGGCATCATTTATAATAAAAAAATGATTAAGCCCGGTACCAACTTGAATTCATGGTCCGTGCTTTGGGATGAAAACTATAAAGGGCAAATATTAATGTTTGCCAATTCCAGAGATGCCTTTGCCTGTGCTTTTTCCAAACTCGGTTACAGCCTCAACACAACCGATAAAAAAGAATGGATTAATGCCGCGGCGGAACTCAAAAAGCAGCGCCCGCTTGTGCAGGCGTATGCCATGGACCAAATTATGGATAAAATGGTGGCGGGGGAAGCTGCGCTTGCACCGTATTATGCGGGTGATGCGCTCATTTGTATGGGCGAAAATGAGGATTTGGATTTTATCATTCCGGACAATTCCGTTTTTAACCGCTTTGTAGATGCAATGTGCATTTTAAAAGGCGCCAAACACCAAAAAGAAGCCGAAGCATATATTAATTTTTGTTTAGAGCCCGAAATCGGCGAACAAATATCTTCCTATTTAGGCTACACAACGGTCAATAAAGAATCCTATAAGTTACTGACCGAAGAACAGCGCAATTCGCCAATTTCATATCCGAGTAAAGAAAAATTAAAAAATGCGGAAGTTTTTGTCAGCCTGCCGGATGATATTGACCAATTGCAAAAAGATTTGTGGTCACAGGTAAGGGCAGACAGTAGCGGCTCCGTTTGGTCCATTGTTTTGGTAATCGGTGCTTTTGCTTTGTTATGGGCTATCATTGCTTTTTATAACAGGGTAATCAAAAAGAAAAAATTCCAGTAGAAAATATTATAAAAAAGTGTTGACTTTTAAGTCACTCTTTGCTATAATATCTGCGTTGTGCGAGAGTGGCGGAATCGGCAGACGCGCACGTTTGAGGGGCGTGTGGGGTGACTCGTACGGGTTCAAGTCCCGTCTCTCGCACCAAAGGAATGAGCAACCAAAAGGTTGCTCATTTTTCTTTGGTGCGAATGATGTTTGCCTGCGGCAAATGATGTTGGCTTCGCCAATGATGCTTGCTTACGCAAATGATGTTTTGCTGCGCAAAATGATTGGCAAACATCGCATCATTGCGAGTGAAACGAGCAACATCATTATGAACGAAGTGAATAACATCATTATGAACGAAGTGAATAACATCATTTTTGAGCAAAGCGAAAAACATCATTTTGATTTGCATAAAATATAGAAAATGGTGGCAAGTCGTTAAATTTGACTTTTGAATGAACGCAGTTTCATTTCTAATGTATTTTATTGTTATAAAATATTATAAATTGCTGACAAAGTTTTTAACTTTGCTTGTATATTAGGAGAAAAAATGAAAAAAGTATTATCTGTTTTTTTGGCTGTTCTTATTATTCTTTCATTAACGGTTCCCGCTTTTGCAGGCTTAAAAATGCCCGATTATGCGGCACCGCTGTATAATTTTACCGGTGGTTTTCATTCGAAAGCATATGAACTGATTGATTTGGATGACCCGAATTTTCAAGTTATCGGCGGTAAAAATTTTACAAAAAGAATGTATCCCGCATCTTTAACGAAAATTGTGAGCGCCATGGTCGCTTTATTAAAAACGAAAGATTTAAATAAAAAAACAACTGTGAAAAGCGACACGATACATTCACTGGATGGTACCGGCGCACAAGTGGCAAATTTACGACCAGGACAAAAAGTAAGTATTGAACAGTTGCTCTATTTAACCATGGTTTATTCTGCATGTGATGCTTGCAGGGTGTTGGCGGATGCGGTTAGCGGTAATAATAAAAAATTCGTTAATACAATGAACGCATGGGTAAAATCTTTAGGCTGTAAAAACACGCATTTTGTGACTGTCGACGGTTTACACAATGCGAACCATTACACCACTTTAAACGATTTGCGATTAATCTTAAAAGAAGCTTGCAAGAATAAATTATTTATTAAAATTGCCTGTACCAAAAGTTATCGTTTTAAACAAACAACTTACTATCATACCAATAAAATGTTAGATAGTAATTATGGGGATGTATATTATCCGTACGCTGCCGGTATCAAAACCGGTCATACAAGTCAAGCGAAGTACTGTGTTGTCACTATGGCAAAAAAAGAATCAAAAAGGTATTTGACCATTTGTTTAGGTGCGCCAATGGTTTCCTCCGGTAACACGGTGGTTAACGGTGCTTTTGCCGATGCAAAGAAGTTATTTAAGTGGGCATATTCACATTTAAGAGTAAAAACGCTCGTGAAAGCGAAACAGGCATATACTACCATACCGGTTGAAAACGGGAAAAACGCATCTAAAATCACTTTGTGTTTCAAATATGCGGTGACAAAATTGATGCAGGAACGATTATATTTAAAAAACATTTATGTTAAACCGATTAAAATGCCCGAATCAGTTACAGCACCGGTCAAATCCGGTCAAACTATCTGTAATGCACAAGTTTATTATAAAGGCATATATGTTAAAACCATACCTTTAATTGCAAAACAAAATGTAAACAGTTAACCGGTTAAAGAGTGAATAGTTGTATGGTTTCATCCTCTTTTTAAACAATATTAGCCTCTTTTATCTTCGAGATAAAAGAGGCTTACTGCGGCAAAAAAGATTTTTTCACTTAATAAGGGAAGGCAAAACTTTAAATATCTGCCTGTAAAAATCAAATCACGATTGGTATTGACTAATTCAAAAAACTATTGTATAATAACTTGGCTTTGAAAATTTGCAGAAGTGGCGGAATGGCAGACGCGCTAGATTCAGGTTCTAGTGGTAGCAATACTGTGTGGGTTCAAGTCCCATCTTCTGCACCATAAAACAACCGTTAGCCTCGTGCTGACGGTTGTTTTATATTACAATGGACTTGAACCCGAGAGGGTCTGAGCGTTAAGAAAACAGTCCGGTGAACTGTTTTTAGCGAAGAGCGGTGAGGCGGGTACCGAACACAAAGTGTTGGGTCGCCGAGCCATCAGTATGCAAGCGTAGCGTAGCAGACGGCAAGTCCCATCTTCTGCACCATAAAACAACCGTTAGCCTCGCGCTAACGGTTGTTTTATATTACAATGGATTTAGACCCCGAGAGGGATAGAATGGCTCTTTTTTTAAAACCGTGAAAACAAATAAAAATCCAAAACATAACAAAAGTTGCAATTAGTTGTTGTATTTGCAAACAGATGATGAATAGAAGCACGCAGAATAAATTTTCAACAGCAAAGCGTTTGAAAATTCTGTGTGCTTCGGATAGTTTCGGGGGTTTCCAAAGGGGTATTAGAGATGTTAGTTTAAGTTCTATCTTTCTTTTGTTTAACAACACAAGTTGCAACTAAGACCCCTTGGTCGTTTGGGAGTTCTTAGAACCCAATCGAAAGGGTTCTAAGCGATTTCTTTCCCCACTTTCTGTATCGTTGCAGAAAGTGGGTGCCCGCGCGGCATAAGCGCAAAGTGAT
>CADBJA010000155.1 GCA_902794945.1 Oscillospiraceae bacterium | reverse complement strand
TGTTTGCTTCGCAAATGATGTTGCAAACAAGTTTGCAGGTGATGTTTGTGCTTCGCACAAGTGATGTTTTGGCTTTGCCAAAGTTGTGGTGGCGAAGCGATGCTTCGCATTTATAATTTTACATTTTAATTTGTACATTTTACATTTAAAATTTCATCTCGACCGCAGCGGAGAGATCTTTTTATTTAGCATTTAGAATTCAGACTGTGCAAAAACTCCCGAAAGCATAGGTAGGGGCGCGCATTGATCGCTTGAAAAGAAAAAGCGCGGGGACGGTTCTATCGCTTTTTTTGACTAAACAGAGAGATCTTTTTATTTAGCATTTAGAATTTAGCATTTAGAATTTTAATTTATTTTTTCGTGCGAGCAAAGCGAGTCTGCCGCCACTTTACTGATGACTGAAAAAATTAACAAAGTTAAAAATTATCACCCTATTGCAACTATTTTTTTTATATGATATAATTTATTTTGTATTAATATACAGTATTGTAGGAGGGGATACTATGAAACAATATACATTTGCTACAAAACTGTTAGCCGTATTTTTATGTATGGCTTTATTGTTTTCTTTTGCATCCGCATTTGCTATGACTGCCGGTGCCGAGGGGACGACTGCCGGCTCTTATACCTGGCGCATCAGAGTGACGGTAGATGATAATTTTGACTCCACTTCCAATGATTCTGACCGCAGTTACCTCACCATCAAAGGCGGTGAGGATAACGGCACAGCCGCCGAAACGATTGTTGTTGACCAAAAAAAGATCGGTAAAAATATTATTACGGATTATGATGACGGTACCAATGTTTACTTAACCAATATTTTAGACGGCGGTGACATTGGCGCTACCAAGACGGTTACTACTTACACCACAACCTATTTCCCGACTTATTTTTATATGCAAATGTATAAAACCGGTCATGCCGGGTTCGGCAATGCCGCGTTTACTACATACCTTGAGGTACAAAACACCTCCGGCAATTGGGTAAATGTTTGTTCCGACAGTGCTAAAAAAACCGGCGGTTGGGGTGAAATGCACAATTCCGGCAGTGCCGGCGGCAATAAGCCGCGTGCAACCACATTGCGCTTTACCAAAACCCCGCTTGCCTCTATTACGGTGCCGGTAGCGGGTGAGCAACCGGTTACCACCGAGTATGATGCCAAATTGTATGACCAATACGGCGTTTTGTGGTATCAGGAACCCGATTGCGCATTTGATGTTTACAGAACCGGTGTTTCTATTTTAAACAAAACTATCTATGTTTCTTCCGATGCCAATTCGGCAGACGGTACGGATACCACTTTACGCTTAGAAGCGGTTTACGGCACATTATCTCAAAGTGTTAATATTATACTGATTAACGTACAGTATACCTACCGTTTTGAAGATAAGGACGGTAATGAAATTACATCCGGTACATTAAAACACGGTCAAAATGTACCGGCTCCCGCTGCCCCTGTTTGGGAACCGGATGAAACCAATCACTATACATTTTTAAACTGGTCTCCCACTGTCGGCAAACTCACAGGAAACACGACTTATAAACCGACTTATAAATCGGAAGCGCATGCATTTTTTGGCTATGTGAGCGATAATAATGCCACTTGTACGGAGGATGGCACCAAAACTTCCACCTGCTCTTGCGGTGCGAAACATACCGTTGCCAATCCGGGTTCCGCTTTGGGGCATTCCTATACTTCATCCGTAACCAAAGCCCCCGGGTGTACCGAAGAAGGTGAAATGACCTTTACCTGTATTCGCGGCGACCACACCTTCACACAACCGATTGAAGCCTCCGGGCACACTTATACGCAAACAACGGTTGCACCCACCTGCACGGAACAAGGCTATGTGTTACATACCTGTACCAAATGTGATGATGCGTATCGAGATACCTTTACCGATGCCCTCGGTCACAATTGGGATGCCGGTGAAGTGGAAACTGGGCCCGATTGCACTAATGAAGGCAGCAAGAAGCACCACTGCACTCGTTGCGAAGCAGAAAAAACAGAAGCGATTGCAGCGCTCGGTCACAGTTTTTCGAATTGGACAATAAGAAGTTATGCTTCCTGCACGGAGGACGGTGAAATATTTGCCACCTGTACCCGTTGTAAAGAAGTAATTACCGAAACCATCCCCGCACCCGGTCACACTTGGGGTGAGTGGAATAAAGAAAAAGAACCTACTTGTGAAGAGAGCGGCAGATATACAAGAATCTGTTCCACTTGTCAAACGGAGGATGAACTGATTTTAGAACCTTTAGGGCATGATATGCTTTTGCAAACCAAAGCCCCGAATGACGGTTCCGCCGGTATGTATTACTATGTGTGCGGCAGAAATTGCGGCAAATACGCTTGTTGCACGGTCGATGAAAGCGGTGCAAAAAGCGTTGGCGAAATTTGCGATAGCATGGCTGCACTAAAAGGGAAAACGCTCGATATTCCCGCACCAAAATTCAATGCTTATTACAGAGCCGAGAGCAACTTTAATTATGTCAACCGCGGTGCTGCACTGCGTATTGATAAAGATGCCCCGAATGATACACAGGCAATGCGCTTTGCTTCTTCCGTGTTATTGCCGGCAGGTGCAGAGTTAGTAGATTTCGGTTACATTTATACCACAAGCGATTATTTCAGAACACTCAAAACCTTTGTGCTTGGCGGTAAAAATGTGGCAGAATATTCTATGGTAAACGGTCATTATTCCACCTTCCAAACCGATAAAGGGGAAGTGAAAACCTTTAATCTTGTGATTAATGTCAATAAAGAAAACTGGAATAAAGACTTTATTGCAAGACCTTATATTGTCTATTCTTTCGAGGGTGAAACCTTTACCATTTACGACCAAATCTATGCAAGCCGCAGTGTAATGTATGTGGCGCAAAATGTTTTGCAATCGCCCACAGAATTACAATTTGTTAAAGATTACATTCAAAATAAAATCTTTCAATAATCAAAAAGCACCTCCTTGGGGCGGTCAGCCGCCCCAAGGAGGTGCTTTTTGATTAACTGTCAGGTTGGTTACCGCCGACCTGCTGACTGAAAAAATGCGAGGCAACGCCTCGCATTTTCTTACAGATAATGTTTTCTCAATTCGTCGCCGTTAAGCGGGCTGATATATGCCGGAGCAATATCCAACACGGTTTTGGCGCCGCTTGCGCCTTCTTTATTCATTCTGTATGCGGCTCTCGCAAAAGCGGCAAGCACGGAACCGGTAAACTCGGGGTTAGAGTCAAGTTTGAGGGAATACTCAATCACATGCCCTGTGCCTTCACTCGAAGTACCGCTGTAAATCACCGAACCGCCGTGAGGCAGGGTAGAGTGATTTGCCTTCATTTCTTCCTCGCTGATAAAGTTAACGGTTGTATCATAATCCGCAAAGTAGTTGGGCATGGTCTTAATTTCTTTTTCAATTCTTTCTAAATCAGCGCCCTCTTCCGCCACAACAAAGCACTCTCTTGTGTGCTTTTGCCTTGTGGTGAGGGTGGGGTTCGCACCGCTTCTCACAGCCTCTAATGCTGCCGGTACCGGAACTGTGTATTGCCTGCAATCTTTCACCCCTTCAATGCGTCTGACCGCATCGGAGTGCCCTTGGCTGACCCCTCTACCCCAGAAAGTATAGGCTTCACCATCCGGTAAAACCGAGAGGGAATACACTCGGTTAATCGAAAACATACCGGGGTCCCAACCGCAAGAGATAATGCCGATGTTGCCGGCTTTTTTTGCAGCTTCGTCTACTGCCGAAAAGTGTGCGGGGATATTGGCATGTGTATCAAAAGAATCAATCACATTATAAAGTGCTGCAAATTTCGGCGTTTGTTGCGGTAAATCGGTTGCAGAGCCGGAGCAAATGACCAACACATCAATCGGCTCGTTGCCGCTTTCCAAATCGGCAATGCTTTTTACCGCCGCCGTGTCGGTCGCAATGCTTAAACTCTCGGGCGCACGCCTGGTGTAAACCGCCACAAGTTCCAAATCATCATTCTTTTTAATGGCAGCCTCTACTCCCTTACCGAGGTTGCCGTAACCCAAAATACCTATTTTGATTGCCATAATCATAACCTCCGTTTCTAAAAATCAAAATATTAAATAAAATTATATCATACTAAAAAGGATATTTCAATATCTAATATACTTTTTTCATACCCCTGTAAATTCTAATTTATCTGCCTTCGGCGGATAAATTAGAATTTAAGCTGTTAGCTGTTAGCCGATAGCCGGTAGCGAGAGGGTGGGACACCCACACCCGTTTGATAGATGGAAAGAGAATATCTATTCTGCGCATATT
>CADBJA010000154.1 GCA_902794945.1 Oscillospiraceae bacterium | reverse complement strand
AAAATCAACTGCAAACGATAGTTTGCAACTGTGGAGCGTAGCGGAACAACTGTCGGCTTGCCGACAACTGTTTGCGGAGCAAACAACTATTCTAATTTATCTTCTTTCGGGCGGATGATATCCGCCCCTACCTGTGCCTTGTGCCTTATGCCTTATGCCTTAATAATCGGGTGCGGGTTCCCACCACCGCCGAACGCTAAAAAGTTAACACAAAAAAGACTTGTGAGGCAAAAAGCCTGACAAGTCTTTTTTATTTATATGTATTTTTCAATAAACTTCCATACCGGCGGCCAATAAAGTTCCGGATGATACTTCACGGAACGCGCATGGTCGGCATCGGGAATGATTAATTTTTCCTTTTCTGTGGGGCAGGCATCATACAAAGGCTGCATCATAAATGTCGGTACAAAGTCGTCATTCTCGCCGTGTACAAAGAAAAACGGCAATTTAGTATGCTTTATGCAGTCAATGGGCGATGCATCCTTTTTAAAGGAATAACCGGCTCTGAGTTTGGCAAACAGTTCCAACAAACCGACAATCGGTCCCGCGGGCAATCCCATATTCTTGGTTACAAATGAGAACTGCTCATAAGCGTTTGTAAAGCCGCAATCTTCTACCACGCACTTAACATTAGCGGGCAAATCTTCACCGGAGGTCACCATCACGGTAGCGGCACCCATGGAAACGCCCATTAAAGCAATAGAGGCTTCGGGGTCCATTTTAATGATATAATCAATCCAACTCATCACCGTGAATTTATCTAAATACCCCATACCGATAAACTTACCCTCGGACTGCCCGTGGTTCAACAAATCCGGCAATAACAGGTTATACCCTCTATCCCTCATTGCGGTAGGCGCTTTATACATTCTTGATACAATGGCGGCGGAGTTGCCGTAGCCATGCACCAAAATAATGTATTTATGCGTTGGTTGCGGTGCTTCGTAATAGTAAGCGCGCAGTTTTTCACCCTTAGCACTTTTCGTCCAAAAAATTTTATGGTCATCATCCAAATCCATTTCATCACGCATCAACTTAATACGCTCTTCTAACGGATAATCATCATACGCTTTTTCAAGTTTCGGGTAAGAACCGGGTTTCTCAATTGTTTTTTCAAGGTGTTTAATTTTAATTAAATTGTCCATAAACAATTTGGAGCGCTTATTAATTGCAAAATCTACCAACAACCAACCGGCAATGCAAATGAGCAAACACAGCACTCCGAGTATAATCAATACAATTCCCCACCAAGGCATAAACCTTACCTCCTAACAGTAAAATAGAACACAAATATTATATAAAAAAACGCCAAATAATGCAATATGTATTTAAAAATTGTTGACAGAAAGTATATATAGTAGTAGAATATAATAAAAATATTTATTATAACTTCGGGGCAGGGTGAAATTCCCTACCGGCAGTACAGTCTGCGAGCCGTATGGGAACTTTTATACCCATATCGGTTGAACCTGTGCAATTCAGGTACCGACGGTGTTACCTTTTGGTAACGATAGTCCGGATGGAAGAAGTAAAACCATAAACTGTTTTTACACCCCGTTACGCCGTAACGGGGTTTTCCTTTGTGAGCCCTCAGATGAAAGGAGTACAGAAAATATGAAAAAAAACAATGTAAAAATCAGAACCATCGCGGTTATCGGCATTATGAGCGCCGTAGCGGCAGTGCTGCAATTTTTGGAATTCCCCATACCGCTGATGCCCGCATTTATTAAATTTGATTTTTCGGATTTACCGGGGCTGATTACCGCTTTTGCTTTCGGACCGATTGCCGGTATCCTTGTGAGCCTGCTCAAAAATGTGATTCACCTGCTTGTTACCCAATCCGGCGGTGTGGGTGAGTTAGCGAATTTTATTATTGCCGCCTTTTTCACCGGTACGGCGGGATTGATTTACAAATTTAACAGGAGCAGAAAAGGCGCATTTCTCGCCTCTCTCGGCGGCAGTTTGGTCTCTGCCGTAGCAGGCATAGCGGCAAATTACTTTGTCATTTACCCGATTTATTATAAAATTGCAATGCCCGAACAGGCAATTTTAGGAATGTACCAATCCATTTTACCGAGTGTGGATTCTATTTTAAAATCGTTGCTCATTTTCAATTTACCGTTTACTTTTGTAAAAGGATTAATCATTTCTTGCATTTGTTTCTTAATTTATAAAAAACTCTCACCCGTTTTAAAAGAAAATAAAGAGCAAAGAAAGTCAAAAAAAGCGGAAAACGGTATTGACAATTAAGCCTATATCATATAAAATATATTTTGAATTAAATATAGTATCTTATACTCATAAAGAGTGGCTGAGGGACTGGCCCTGTGAAGCCCGGCAACCTGCTATTATGCAAGGTGCCAAATCCTGCGGTAAAACCGAGAGATGAAATAATGATTTCCAAGCGCGGTTTTATGCCGCGCTTTTATTATCGGCATTCAGCAGTCAGCAGTCAGCGGTTAGCAGTTAGCAGTTAGCAGTTAGCAGTTAGCGAGGGACGGGATACCCGCATCCGGCACAATAACGGGAACCTCACCATGGCAAACAACCTGCTTTCCCGTTAGTCATAATGCAAAAAATAATAAATAACCAATAGAGTGTAAAAAGAAAGGTTGGAAAAAAATATGTCAAAATTTTTATTTACCTCAGAATCCGTCACCCAAGGTCATCCGGACAAGTTATGTGACCAAATCTCCGACGGTATTTTGGATGCGATGATTGCACAAGACAAATATTCTCGTGTGGCATGCGAAACACTTTGCACCACCGGTCAAATTGTCATCGCCGGTGAAATCACCACCACTGCCAATGTGGATATTACCGAAGTTGCCAGAAAAGTGATTTGTGAAGTCGGCTATGACAGTAGCGAAATGAGTTTTGACGGTCACGATTGCGGTATTTTGGTAACCGTACATAAACAATCTCCCGATATTGCAATGGGGGTAGACAAATCGTTTGAAATGAAAGCCGGTGAAGAGGAAACAGCCAATACCAACGGTGCCGGTGACCAAGGGATGATGTTTGGTTTTGCGTGTGATGAAACCCCCGAACTAATGCCTTTACCGATTTCGTTAGCCCACAAAATGGCGAAAAGATTAACTGAAGTGCGTGAAAACGGTACGCTCACCTACTTAAGACCTGACGGTAAAACACAAGTCACCATAGAGTATGACGGCGACAAACCCGTTAGAGTGGATACCATTGTGGTTTCTACCCAACATAAAGATACGGTATCTTTAGAGCAAATTCGCAAAGATATGTGCGAGTATGTCATTACCCCGATTGTGCCGGTAGAACTCGTTGACCAAAAAACCAAAATCTATGTGAACCCCACAGGTCGTTTTGTAATGGGCGGTCCCGGTGGTGACACAGGCTTAACCGGCAGAAAGATTATTGTAGACACCTATGGCGGATATTCTCGCCACGGCGGCGGTGCTTTCTCGGGGAAAGACCCGACTAAAGTTGACCGCTCTGCAGCATATGCCGCAAGATATGTGGCAAAGAATGTGGTTGCCGCAGGGCTTGCGAAAAAGTGTGAAGTGCAACTTGCCTATGCCATTGGCGTTGCAAAACCGGTATCGGTCATGGTGGATACTTTCGGCACCGGTGTGATTGCCGATGATGTACTGGCACAAATTGTGAAAGAAACCTTTGATTTAAGACCGAATGCAATTATTGAAACATTGGAGTTAAGAAACCCGATTTATCGCAAATTAGCCGCTTACGGCCATATGGGCAGAGAAGATTTGGGCGTAAAGTGGGAGCAAACCGATAAGGTGGAAGCCCTTAAAAAAGCCGCCGGAATTTAATATAAAAGGGGCCTGTTGGGGCACCCTCAATAAAGATGTGCCCCTTCCCTGCCCCTTTTAGTCGCTCATTTCATTCGCAGATTTTCGCTTGGCTCACAGTTACTCGCTACGCTCGCAGTTGCAAAGAAATCTTTGCAACCGCAGGTAAAACTTGCATTGAGAGAGTTTCAACGAAACGAAGCGTAACTGTGAACGGTAGTGAATCACTATGGGTGCGGTTTGTAAGTGCGCGTGTAACAGCCACTTATCAATAAACTAAGGCTGTCTCAACAAAAATGTTGAGACAGCCTCTTATTTTACATGGCATAGCAATCACGCACGAACCCGGTTTCTATTTGCCGATTTGCCCTTAAATGTCGTTAAAAATGCGCGCAATACGCAGAGTATTCCTGTGCTTTTTGCCTAATTTAAGAACAAATCGCCTAAATAGAAACTGCAAAGCACTTAAAATCCTGATAGTTAAGATGAATTTTAGTGCT
>CADBJA010000153.1:4357-5992 GCA_902794945.1 Oscillospiraceae bacterium | reverse complement strand
GTGCTTCTACTTCTCATCTGTTTGCAAAGAAAACAACTATTTGCAACTTCTGTTGCGTTTTAGATTTTTCTTTGATTTCACGGTTTTAGGAAAAGAGCCTTTCCAATCAGGGAACACCGCATGAATTTCTTTTATTCACACCCAACAAATGAAAGAAACAGGGAGCGTACACAAACCCTCCCATAAGTCACAATCCCTCCACCGCTAAAGCGGTCCCCCTCCCTTTACACAAGGGAGGCTTTTTGGTTTTAGAGCGTAGCGGAACGGGTGCGGGTGTCCCGCCCTTCACTCTTCACTCTTCTCTTTTCTCTCTTCTCTGCGAGCGTAGCGAGCCAATTGTGCCTTGTGCCTTATGCCTTATGAATTATTCCTGCTCTTCCTTCTCCTCACGCGCATTCTTTTTCGGTTTGGATAACACTCTCACCTCGCGGCGTGAACAAATCACGGGTGCCGACTCCTCTTTACCCTGCAAGAGCACTTTTACATTGCCTTTAAGCAAATCGATATCGACTACCGTCCCCTTACCTTCACGGGTTTTAACAAGCGCACCTTTGGGCGGTGTGATTTTGAGCAGATACTCATATGCATCTTGCTCATACTTTAAACAGCACATCAATCTGCCGCATGTACCGCTGATTTTGGTAGGATTAAGCGATAAGCCCTGCTCTTTCGCCATTTTAATGGAAACGGGCTGAAACTCGCCTAAAAATGATGAGCAACAAAACGGTCTGCCGCAAATACCCAAACCGCCGAGCATTTTGCTCTCATCCCTCACGCCGATTTGGCGCAGTTCAATACGGGTTCTGAAAACCGATGCCAAATCTTTTACCAGTTCTCTAAAATCCACTCTGCCGTCTGCCGTGAAATAAAACAGGATTTTAGAACCGTCAAAGGTGTACTCCACATCCACCAGTTTCATTTCCAAACCGTGTTCTTTGACTTTTTGCTCACAGATTTTCAGGGCATCTTTTTCTTTTTTCTTATTTTCCTGCATCATGGCAAGGTCTTTTTTGGTCGCCTTGCGCAAAACACTTTTAAGGGGTTTGACAATCAGTTCATCATCCACCTCACGGTTAGGCATTGCAACAAAACCGCACTCTACGCCCCTTGCCGTCTCTACAATTACATAATCCCCTTTAGCCATTGTTTCGCCAACAGGGTCAAAATAATAAATTTTGCCGACATCTTTAAATCGGATACCGATTACTTCTGCCATTTTTCTCTCCCTATTCATATTCAACCGCTGCTCTTAATGCAAGGCAAAGCCATGTAATGAGCAGTTTTTGATTCATATTGCGTTCTAATTTTTGTTTGAGTTCTTCACTTACACGTAACAACTCAAACAATTGCTTTTTGGTGAATGCGTGCGCCAACTTTTTTGCCGCCGCAGCATTCATTTTTATGGTGGGTTCCGCCCCGCAGCGCATGGCGAGCGCATCCCGAAAAATGCCTTTTAACGGCTCGCATACGGCATAGAGCAAACTGCGCGATGCGTTGCTTTCGAACTCAGCAAGCACTTTGAGCAAATCAAATTCATAAGAACTGAGCAGTGCCTCGGCAATCTCTATCACCTTTTCGTTGGCACGCAATGTTTCATTACCGCGCAACCCCGCCAGTACCATGCCGATATTACCG
>CADBJA010000153.1:0-4291 GCA_902794945.1 Oscillospiraceae bacterium | reverse complement strand
TGCTTTTTTTGATTTCTTCATCCGTAGGTCCCTTGAGCAGTTCCTTGACCGCCTCAAAAGCGACCGCGTCACTCACGCGTTCCAGTTTATATACCGTACAGCGGGATAAAATAGTTTCCAAAAAAGCACTTTTCTTTTCGCAAAGTAAAATAAAAACGGCATACGCGGGCGGTTCCTCCAACACTTTTAAAAGTGCGTTTTGCGCCGCTGCATTCATCAAATCCGCTTCACCGAGAATAAAGACCTTATACGCTGCCTGGTTAGGCATAATATAGACCAAATCACGAATGGCGCGCACCGTACCTATTTTAAAATTATCTTTGGTGTGTTTTTCTGTTTCAAAATATAACACATCGGGGTGATTGCCTTCTAATACATTTTTACAAACGGCACACATTTCGCACGGCGGGTCAGCCTGCTCGCAAAGCAACCCCGCTGCCAACAGGCGGGCAAAGGTTTTTTTGCCGAGCCCTTTTTCACCTTCCAAAATAATGGCGTGTGGAAGCGTTCTGTTTTTTAAAAGAACAGATACATTTTGTGTTAAATTTTCATTACCGTAAAAATGTTCAAACGCCATAAAAATCTCCGTTTGGTCGCCTCTTTGTGTAAAATTCAAAAACTTTACACTGTAAAAATTTGTAACTTTTGTAAAGTTTTTTACCGCCGATTGTTGAAAACTCCTCAAAAATGTTGAAAACTTCTTAAGCCTTTATCTCAATCCGAGTTATGCGTGTTTTTTACAGATGAAAATCGACAAAAAAGTGTATTTTACAACTATTTTCAGTCATTTTTTCAAGTTTTAAGTATTGTTTCACGCATTTGTGAAAATTTCAGGCATTCTTGTGAAACTTTATTTTTGCTGCATTTTTTGCACAAATTTACAAGTTTTACACACCGAAAACCGGTTTTCAACATCCGATTGGTTACAAAAACAAGTTGTTTCCATTCCGCCTGTTTCTGTAAAGGTGATTTCTTTACAACGGAAAAACCTGTTGCACCAAAGCCAAAATTACCGGCATGGTAATAATGCTCAAAAATGTGCTTGAGGCAACCGTGGTGGAAGCCAAGCCCACATCTTTATTAAAGTTTGCCGCAAACAGTACCGTATTGTTGGCACTCGGCGGGCAGGCACTGACCATTAAACTCACTGCCACCACCGCAGGCACCGCGCTCACAAAACGATTTACGAGTAAAATTATCGCAAACAATGACAGCGGTATGATGATTAACCTGAAAAAAGCCACAATGTAATTATTTTTATCTTTAAATGTATTCTTGATGTCGGTATTGGCAAGGTAGGTGCCCAAACACAACATTGCCAGCGGTGTATTCATACTGCCGATGTAGGCAATCGGCTTGGTTATTATTTCCCAAGCGGGCTCAGTTAAATCTATATGAAAGACCAAGATTAAAAGCAACACCGGAATGCCGAGAATTAAGCCAAGAGTGCCGGGATTAATGAGAACTTTGGAAAGATGAATATTTGCCTTTCCGTCCTCCCCTTCGTGCATTTGGTACACCCCTTGGGTAAAGGTGATAATATTAAACACCGTAATGGCAATTGCCGTGTAAAACACACCTTTTTCACCCACCACGGCTTGCACCAGCGGCAAGCCGATATACCCGCAGTTGCCGTAAACCACGGCATGGCGATAAATCACCCTCGCTTCAATCGGTGTTTTTCGAAATAACAACTTTGATAGCGGTATGGCAATGGCATAAGTGACCGCAAAAAAGAACAGCGCCAAGCCGAATTCTTTAAGAGAAACGGATGACCCGCCCGAAAAATTTGCAATAAAACTGTTCACAATCACACACGGTGTGACAATATAGAATAACAATCCGGTTGCCAACTTGGCAGCCTTGTGCGTAAATTTACCGATTTTATCGGCAAGAAAACCCACAGCCACCATCAAATACAAAATGGCAACGAGTTTTGCTACACCGAGTAAATTATTCCAAAACATACTATCTGCTTTTCCCCAAAAACCGTATCATAATGCCTGTTAAGGCATAATCTTACAAATTTACTCTTGTTCCCCTTCTTCCGCCACAGCATATTCTTCTACGGATTTATAGTGCTTGGTGGAAGCAAGTGCAAAAATAAATACCATAATGAAAACAGGCAGCACCAAATCCGTCACCTCAGCCACGGCACTTTGCCTGTACAAAAGGTCTTGCCTGCCCATTAAGAGCATAATGTAGCGCGGTACGGCATTTAATAAGGCAAAGAATACAGCTAACAAGCCATATGAAAACACACGCATTTGTACGCGTTTTTCTAATGTGCCTACATTTAATTTTGCGAACGCAACACAGAACATACAAATAAACACAACCATTAACAAATCGAACATCAGTTCCGAAACATAGCGATAAGAGATGGTTTGCGTAAAATCAAGCATCAAGCGTGCCACGCCCCAAATCGCCGGTGCCACAGAGAGAATGTTTGCTTTTTTATACTGCGCTTTGCCGGTGAGATACCCTGCTGCCAATAAGCAAAAATACACGGCACTCAAAAGTGCAAAAACGGTTTGCAAAGCGGTAAAAACAAAACTTGATTTACCGATATTATCTCCCAACACAAGTTGTTGCACCGGCAACTGACCGGAAGAGATTGACACCAGGCGGAACGCATTGTAGCCGCCCTCTGCCAAAAATGCCACGGCACCGGCAAGGGAGGCGATACCTAAAGGCATCCGCTTTCCGTCCGGCATGGTGTATAAGGCATTTTTGCTGCCCTTAAGGGCTAACACAATTTCTAAAATAATGACGAGAGCACACAACCCGTATAAGCCGAACACCGTGGGATTGGTCCACGAATTGTAAAAGCCGGTGGTGCCGTCAATCACACCAAGGTACTGATATACTCTTACCGGCAGCGCAATCAACAACGCCACGGATAAAATGATAATTTGTTTGCCGAAATTTGTTTTAATGTTTTTCATAACAACCTTTCCGGTCATTTTTTCATGACACTTTACATAGAATGTATTTGTATTATGGAATTTGTCCATATAAAAAAAGCATATTTAATAGAATTATATATGAAACAGGAATTAAAGTCAATTCATACAGGAGGATAAAATGAGAAATTTTTTCAGTTTGGTGCTTTCTTTTTTCATTATAATGGCATGTGTACCTGCCGTTTCTCTATTTTTTAGGGAAGAAATATTGGAAAATCGACCTGCAACGCATGAAACAACAACCGCTGTGGCAACCGAAAAAAAGGAGGATGTGTCAAATTCCACTTCCCCCTCTCTTTTTTCTGCCTCGAAAAAGGACAAGGTTAGAGTATACCTGCACGAGGAGAAAAAAACTGTCAGTGTCAGCACCCGCTTTTACACCATTTCCGTTTTAGCAAAAGAAATTGATATTGATGCGCCGCAAGAAGCGCTCAAAGCGCAGGCAGTGTGCATTTACACTTTTTTAAAACACGCTGAAGAAAATTCACAAAATGCATCGTATGATATTACGGATGACCCCGCCCACCATCAAGCATTTTTAAGTGAGAAAAAACTCAAAACATTTTGGGGTGAAAACTACAAAGAAAACTACCAAAAGTTAGAAAAAGTCGTGAATGCCGTTGCCGGAGAATACATGACATATCAGGGCAAAACCATACTCGCTGCCTACCACTCCTCAAACGCCGGAAAAACCGAAAGTGCCCAAACCTATTGGGGCGAAAATTATCCCTATCTCACGCCCGTCACCAGCATTGGCGATACACTTTGCGGAAGTTATAAAGCAAAAGTCGTTTTTACGCCGGAAGAACTCAAAAAAGCGCTTACGGGGTTAAAAAATAAAGAATTTACTTTTCCCGACAGCCCATCGGATTGGGTCGGCAACATCAAAACAACACCCTCTGCCACTGTCAGTGAGATTGAAATCGGCGGTGTACCCCTCACCGGCAGAGAGGTGCGGGAAGCACTCGGCTTAAAATCCTCTTTTTTCACCATCCGCTACCAAAACGAAAATTTTGTGTTTAAAGTTTCCGGTTTCGGGCACGGTATCGGACTCTCACAAGAGGGCGCAAAATATATGGCAAAATTGGGGTTTGATTACAAATCTATTCTTTTACATTACTATAATGGGGTTGCAATAAAGGAAGAAAATAGTATATAATACTAAGGCATAAGGCATAAGGCACAAGGCACAAGTAGGGGCGGATATCATCCGCCCGTGAGAAGATAAATTCTAATTTATCTCACTAACGCTCGATAAAAGAGAAGAGAGAAAAGAGAAGAGAGGAAAGTTGTACCATAAAATTGGACACCTCGAACAGTGAATG
>CADBJA010000152.1 GCA_902794945.1 Oscillospiraceae bacterium | reverse complement strand
ATGCGAGGAATAGACATCATCTTTCCATCTATCAAACGGGTGTGGGTGTCCCACCCTCTCGCTACCGGCTATCGGCTAACAGCTAACAGCTTAAATTCTTGTTTATCTGCGATAAACAAGAATTTACCTCACTTTCCTCTTTACAAATGATTTTTTACAGTTTATAATTAAAACCATAATATATACACTTTTTAAGGGGGAAATTCCAATGGAAATTAAAATTGAAAAAACCAAAAATCCCGGCAAACTCGGGAATTTAGACGGTGTGGCATTCGGCTCCGTATTCACCGACCATATGTTTTTAATGGATTATGATAACGGCGAGTGGCACGATGCAAGAATTGTGCCGTTTGGCGATTTTCACATTCATCCGGCAGCACTTGTACTGCACTATGGCGGCGAAATTTTTGAAGGTTTAAAGGCTTACAGAACCGCAGAAGGCAAAGTGCAACTGTTCCGCCCGGAGCAAAACATTCAAAGAATGTATAACTCCGCCGTGAGAATGGCGTTACCGCTTTTTGATAAAGAATTTATGCTCAAAGCGCTCATTAAATTTGTAGAAGTGGAACAGGATTGGGTTCCCTCCGGCTTCGGCACCAGTTTGTATTTAAGACCGTTCTTGTTCGGCGTTGACCCGAAACTCGGTGTGCACGCTTCCAAGCAGGCTACCATGTGCATTATCGCTTCACCCGTAGGCTCTTACTATGCAGAGGGCATTAATCCGGTGAAGATTATGATTGAGCAAGAGGATGTGCGCTGTGTCATCGGCGGTACCGGCGAAGCCAAATGCGGCGGTAACTACGGTGCTTCCACCCGCGCGGGTGAAAGAGCAGAGCAACAGGGTTACTCTCAAGTGCTGTGGCTTGACGGTGTAGAGAGAAAGTACATTGAAGAAGTCGGCGCGATGAATGTGATGTTTAAAATCAACGGCACGGTGGTGACACCGGCGCTCGTCGGTTCCATTTTGCCCGGCATTACCCGCAAGAGCATTATTGAAATTTTAAAGGATGCCGGCATTCCGGTAGAAGAGAGAAGACTCAGTGTTGATGAACTGGTCGCCGCAATGAAGGACGGTTCTCTCGAAGAAGCTTGGGGCTGCGGCACGGCTGCCGTTGTCTCCCCGATTGGCGAAATTGCGTATGACGGTGTAAAATACACCATTAACGACGGCAAAATCGGCGAACTCACCCAGTGGTTATATGATGAATTAACCGGTATTCAGTGGGGCAAAAAAGAAGATAAGTTCGGCTGGATTACAAAAATAAACTAAGCGATTAGTTTAAAAATAAACAGGAGGAGATTCCAATGAAATATGTATGCAATGTTTGCGGCTATGTGTATGATGAAGACGCAGAAGGCGTAAAATGGGAAGATTTAGGTGATGATTTTGCCTGCCCGCTGTGCGGCGTCGGCAAAGATGATTTTTCACCGGAAGCATAAAGACAAAAAGGGGACTTGTGAGGCAAACAGCTTCACAAGTCCCTTTTTATAGTGTTCAGTGTTTAGTGTGCAGTTTTCAGCCGTTGGCAGAACAATCGCTGACTGCTGAATAAAAAAAGAGGGATTTGCAAGGGGCACCCTCAATTGAGGGTGCCCCAAAATCCTTCTTTTTTATTCATCTTCAAACCCGCTCTCGGGGCCTGTGGTATATATTTCTTCCTCATTTGGTTCGGCTTTCTTTTTGCGTTTCGGTTTCACCTTTTTGGGTGCCTTATTTTCTTCTACCGCTTCCGCCTCTTGCTGTGCCTGTTCGGCTTCACGCTCCAATTCCTGCCGGGCAACGAGTTGTTCCATAATCTGTTGCTTGCGCTTCATCTCTTTAAACTTGGCTTTTTTAATTTTTAACTTTTTGAGTTCGGCGGCTTCGCGCTCTAATTCTTTTTGCAGTAGCGGGGCATTTTTTTCATGTTCTTTCGCCGTATAATTTTCACTCAAAATAAAGGACGGGCGCTTTTTAACCTGAATATGAATTTTGCCGATGTATTCACCGATAATGCCGAGGGCAGTCAGTGTTAAACCGAAGAAAATAAACATCAGCGCAATCACAATTGCCGCTTCCGAAAACATTTGCTTTTGAATAATATTGAAAATAATATAAAAAAGCAAATACAAAATGCCGAACACGGTCGAAACAATGCCGGTATACAGCGGCCAGTGCAGCGGCTTGTTGGAGAACGCCACCATGCCCTCAAACGCATAGCGGAATAAAGATGTAAACGACCATTTAGACTCACCGCCGCTTCTCTCTTGTATCTCATACGGCACATAGCGGGTGTTAAAACCGACCCACGCAAACAAGCCTTTTGTAAAGCGGTGGTACTCGCTTAACTCTAAAATGGCATCTGCCACATTGCGCCTGAAACAGCGAAAATCGCTCGCGCCGCCCACAAATTCAATGCCGCTGATTTTGGTCATAATTTTATAAAAATGCTTTTTGCCGAAACGGGCGATTTTGCTTTCATCACTACGCTCTTTGGCATAGGCGGCAATACAGTCATACTCTCTGTGTTTTTCAAGCAACTCCACCATTTTGGCGACCAGTTCCGGGCGTTGCTGCAAATCGGCATCAATAAAGCAAAGATAATCGCCTTTTGCCACTTTTAACCCGGCATACATCGCCGCTTCCTTGCCGAAGTTGCGGGAAAAAGAAATAATATTAATATCCCTGTTCTCTACATATAAGCCCTTGAGCAAAGAGAGGGTTTTATCGCTACTGCCGTCATTGACAAAAATATATTCTGTTTGATATGTTCGTGTGCTAAACACATTGTTTGCCGCTTCAAAAAAGGCTTCTACGCAATCCTCTTCATTAAAGCAGGGAATAATGAGTGATAATTTCATAACGCCACCTGTTTTTTCTGTAATCAAAGTCATTGTACCACAACTTGGTATTTTTTTCCACTAATATTATAGGTTTTCTTATTTTGTTTATACAATAAAAAAGGTTGTTCGATGTTTCCGAACAACCTATCCCGTTATTGTTTGTATAAATCTGCAAGCCCGCCTTCGGCGGTCTCTCTGTAGCGGGCATTGATATCTAAACCGGTGCGGTACATCGTTTCCACCACCGCATCAAAACTGATACGGCGTGTGCCTTGTAAGAGGGAAGCAAGTTTCACGGCGTTGATGGCACGCATTGCCGCCACGGCATTGCGTTCAATACAGGGGATTTGCACCAGCCCGCAAATCGGGTCACAGGTAAGCCCCAAATGGTGTTCCATCGCAATTTCCGCCGCATACTCGGTTTGGTCAATATCCATGCCCCGCAATTCGCTGAGGGCTGCCGCCGCCATAGAACACGCCGAACCGATTTCCGCCTGACAGCCGCACTCCGCCCCGCTGACAGAGGCGTTGGTTTTAATAATCTGCCCGATGAGCCCGCCCACGGCAAGCGCGCGGATAACCGCTTCATCGCTCAATGCCTTGCGCTTTTGCATATAGTAAAGCACACTCGCGAGCACCCCTGCCGAGCCGCAGGTGGGGGCAGTTACAATTTGCCCGGCACAGGCGTTTTGCTCTGCCACGGCAAAGGCATAGGCACACACCAAGCGATTTTCGCGGGTTTCTTTGCTTTCATCCGGCTTTTTTTGTCGCAATAAATATGCCGCTTTGCGCTGCAACCCGAGCGGACCCGGAATCGTACCCTCATTGGAAAGCCCCTGCATAATGCTGTGCTGCATTGCTTCCCACACAGCCGCAAGCGCTGTTTCAAGCCCTTCGCCTTCACGCGCCTTGATATATTCCCACAAGCCGATTTCGTTCACCGTGCAGTAGGTTTTGATTTCACCGAAGGTATTGTGCTCATAAATCTGCGGTAAGTTATCCGCTTTCTCCCCGTCAAAGAGGATATCTCCGCCGCCGATGCTTTCTACCGTAGCTGCGCCAATTTCCCTCTCTCCCGCAAAAGCGACAATGCGCATGGTGTTGGGGTGCGTTTTTAAAACCGTGTTTTCATCAAACACGATTTCGCACTCGATTTTGCCAAAAGTTTTGCGAATGACCTTATCGGTCAAATGCCCTTTGCCGGTTTTGGCAAGCGAGCCGTAAAGGGTTACGACCGCCCGTTCGGTTTGCGGGTATTTTTGCAAAAACTGTTTCACCGCCCGTTCCGGACCGATGGAATGGGATGATGACGGTCCTCTGCCGATTTTGTAAATTTCAAGTATTGTTTTCATAAAATTATTATAGCATAAAATTCTAATTTATGCCACCTTTGCGGTGGCTAAATTAGAATTTAAGCTGTTAGCTGTTAGCCGATAGCCGGTAGCGAGAGGGTGGGACACCCACACCC
>CADBJA010000151.1 GCA_902794945.1 Oscillospiraceae bacterium | reverse complement strand
TCAAACAGAATTTTCAATGCCTTTTTTTCATTTGTATTAGCCATTTGTTCCTCCTTTTACTACGCTTATATTTGCGCTTGATATGCCCAAAGCAGCCCTAAGGGAATCTATTACCGCCTGGCGCACATATACGTCATCGGCACCCTCGCACACCACGATGACACCTCTGATTTTCGGTTCAATTTCTTTTTCAAGCAGCGGTTTTTGCCCATCATCATCCACAATCACAAAAGTGTTTTTTTGTGAAGAAGATGCGCTGTTTTCGCCGCTTTGGTTGTCGGTTTCGGTATCGGAAGAATACACGCTCTCTTCTCCGCTGTCAACCGTTACCATCACTTTACACTTACCGATACCGGCAATGAGAGAGAGGGTTTGCTCTAATTTTTTTTCGGTTTTTTCTTCATACTCTTTTACGGAAGTGCGCACAGCGGCGCTTTCTTCTTTTTCGGACTTATCGGCAGATGAAAACGATTCACTCAAAAAAATACCGCACACGGCAATGATACCGACAATCACAATAAAAGTAATTAACTTTTGCCGCGGTATATTTTGTATTTTCCGAAACAGTTTATTCTCTTTGAGCATTGTAAACATTTAACACACCGTAACTTCCAAATTAAAATTCTTTTTTATATAATCGTGAACCCGTTGCCTTGCTTTTTCCTCCACACCGAACAGTGTAATCTCATTGATATATATGTTATTTTGCCGGTCGGTATGCATACTCACATCAATTTTCGAAAACGCAAAACCCTTTTTTTGCAGCGCCTGTTCGAGCACTTCTTTCACCTGTGCGGCAGAGGCATTTAACACAGATTTTGTCAACAAATCTTCCCCTTGTTTTTGCAGGGACGAAGCATTGACTTCACTCTCAAAAAAAGCACTGATATCCGGTTTATCCGCACCGGTAAAAGGCATTACCACCGCAATCATCAAAAAAGCAACCAAGCCGATTTTAATCACCTTTTCAAATTTGAAAGAAGGTATAAAATAGTGAATAAGCGCACTGATTAAACAGGCACCGCATACGGAAATCGCCCAGTTTTTAAACACATTCATACCGCACCCCGCAACGTTAAAAGCACACCGAAATTAATAAAAAACATCGTCACACAAAAGATGATTACCACAATAAACACCGTTAAGGTATCGGCTAAATGTTTTAAACAAACTGTTTCTTGGTCTAAAGAAAACGCCTCCGAAAAAAGCGAACATATTTCTAAACCAATTATCCATACTAATATTTTAGAAATAATCGGTATAAAAATGGCGAGAATACAGAATAAACCGAATACACCGACGGTGCTTTTGCTCACTGCAAGCGACGCCGCTACCGCCTGTGCGGAATCACCGATGGCACCGCCGATGACCGGTATAAAATTTGCAGAGGCAAATTTTATGGTTTTCACCGTGCTTTCATCTACCGCACTGCTGACGGATGTGCGCACACTCAAAACTGTGAAATACACCAACGCACCTCCGCCCAAAAAGATTAATAAATACTTGCGTATCAGTTTTACCGCTTTATCAAGATGCAGGGTATTGTTTGCACACGCACTGATACCCAGTGCCAACATTATATTAGCCGCCGGTATAAAATAAACCGAAAAGCAGGTATTGAGCACTTGAGAAATACCTACGGTAGCGGCACTGCAAAGTGACGCACTGACCGCTTTGCCCTGTGCCGCACATATCACACACATAATCGGCACAGCACTGATACTGAATGCTGCGGCAGAACGCACTCCCGCCGCCGCTTCACCGATTAATGCGGCAAACGAAGCGCTCGAACACAGTACAATTACACAAACACTGACCGGGTGCAGAATATGTTGTATGGTTTGCCCTTTGGTACCCTCACCGAAACTTTGTGCAAAAGCGCTCAAAAGCACCGTTCCCGCAATCACCGTTAATGTTTTCAGTGCGTTACGAAATGCATTTTGAAAAGAATCAAAAACAGTTTTTAAAACCGTAAAAAAATCTAATGCATACACATTTTGCGCCGTGATTTCACCCAAACCGATTTCTTTTAAAAATGTTTTTGTTTCGCTCTCCAAGGCAGCCGCACTCTCATAAATACCGCTTTGTGAAATATATGTATCACTCTCATCCGCCGCATAACACGGCTGTGCAAAAAACAATAATAACAGTACAAAAATAACTAAGAAAAATCCTGTTTTTTTCATCCTCTGATAATTCCTATACACATTTTTAACACGGCTTCAAATAACGGCAAACACAATAGCAGTACAGATACTTTCCCTGCTAACATAATTTGCGAAACAAGGGCAGTGTAGCCCGCATCTTCACAAATATCGGCAGCAATGCCTGCCACAAGGCTGATGCCCAAACATTTGAACAAAATTTTTAAATAAGAACTGTTTATACCGGTGGCGGAAACCATTTCGCTCATACCGTTAAAGGCACCGACAAAATGCGTAATGATAAATACCGCCAATATTACCGTACCTGCAATGAGTATGGCGACCGATACACTCTCATTAATTTTTTTAAAACTCAATGCGAAAATACAGGCAATACACGCAATGAGAACAATTTTGAACATCATAAATCGAATATACTTTTAACGGTACCGAACAACTCACCGATTTGGGGAATGAGCATCATTAATACTACAATTAAACCTGCTATGGTGACAATCATTGCGTGCTCTTCTCTGCCGGAACGCACCAGTACCTGATTGAGCACCGCCACAATAATGCCGATTGCCGCTAATTTAAACACAAATCCTATATCCATAAACACTCCTAAATAAATAAAATTGCCACGCCTGCCGCCAACAATAGAGAAAGGCGGTGTGCCAGTTTAATTTTTGTACGAATTTCCGACACAAGAAGCGTATGTTCTTCCCGAAACACCGTAAGCGTGTGCGCAATCAAATTCAAACCGGCTTCTTCATCCCCCGTACCGAAAGTATCAAAAAACTCTAAAATAATCATTTTTTGTTTTTGGTTAAAAAAGCGATTTGATTGTAATGAACGGTGCATACTTTCGGATATCGGTTCCGTCACCTCCCCGAACAAAGCACTGTTTTGAGGGTAATAGTCCACATATTTGTTGACGATTTCATACACGGTCGCTGCAGAAAAAGACATTTCATTTTTCGCAAAAGTTAAAAAGCCGATAAAGTTTTCACTCATTTTTATTTTGCGTGAAAAACCGATGCCGAACAACCTGCCTGCAATTATCACGCACGCACACAATACAGCGATAAAAACATACTTCATAAACACACAAATTCCTTTATAACGCCGAGCGCCGAACCGGTGCCGAGGGTAACGGCAGCCCCAAAATGACCGCTTTCAATCAATATTTTAAACTGCGCGCGTTTTTTCGCCTGTTCCAAATTCTCGGCGTGGAGACTGACAATGAAACGCACACCGCTGTTTAAGCCTTGCAGCACACAGGCGCATTCTTCTAAAGAGCCGATTTCATCTGCAATCATAAAATCGGGTGATAACACCCTTAACGCGTTTAAAATACCTTCACGCTTGGGAAAAAAGGATAAAACATCCGTATTAATGCCCACATCAAAACGCGGCATGCCTGCGTGCATAGCGGCAATTTCGCCCCTCTCATCAAGCAAAACACATTTTAAATACCGACCGTGAGAGCCGGAAGACAGAAGCCGGCACATTTCTCTTAAAAGTGTTGTTTTACCCGAACACGGTGCGCCTATAATAATGGTAGAGGGCAAGGCATTTGCATACATTTTTTCGACCACTTCCCCGGCACAGGTTTTAACCTGCCTTGCAAAGCGAAACGATAGTGAAGAAATATTTTTCACGGAGCAAACGATGCCTTCTTTGACGACCGCTTCGGCACAAACCCCAACGCGTGAGCCGCCTTCTAAACTTATAAAGCCCGCATTTAAACTCTCTTTAAAACTGTAAACCGAATAGTGACACAATTTAGCGAAAATAAACTCCAATTCTTCTGCCGTTACACCGCATACATCAAAAGCGTAATTTTTGACAAGCATATCATTTTTGAAAAACCGTACCCCATCGGCATAACAAAAAACAACGGGTTGATTTTTTCTTAAACGTATTTCAAGCAATAACGGCTCGTTTGCCAAAGCCGTGCGTATTACCCGCTGTAACTTTGGCGGCATTAGTTGCAGTATTTCATTTTCACTTTCAAGGCTTGTCATACTATTACTTATGCACCCTTGTCCGCGTTTATGACAGTAAGATAAATTCTAATTTACGCCACCCTTGCGGTGGATAAATTAGAATTTAAGCTGTTAGCTGTTAGCCGATAGCCGGTAGCGAGAGGGTGGGACACCCACACCCGTTTGATAGATGGAAAGATGATGTCTAT
>CADBJA010000150.1 GCA_902794945.1 Oscillospiraceae bacterium | reverse complement strand
AAAATAGTCGTTAGATATATCCTCAAAACTATCCGGATTGGAAAGTAAGGATTTAACTACTTCATATCTATCGGGATAACCGTATTTATCTTTTAAAGGGTCTATGAGAGAAGGGAAGCAGCGCTCTCTATCACTTTCGGTCATATCACGATAAAACATTGTGATGCGCTCGGCAATAAAGGTGAGTTCTCTGTCATCCACTTTATCGAGTTGATATTGCGGCAGATATCGACCGAGTTCGAGTAATTCGGTAATTCTTTTTGCCACATCTTCCCAAGAGAGGTGGGTGGCAGAGGACTTCTGTGCAGATTTACCTCTGGCGACATTAAACCCGTCTTTGTCATACCAAACGGCGATTTGTTCCCCGTTAAAGAAAAAACCGGCACCGTTAGTACCATAATGGTTGCGTAAAAATGCAGCGTTATATGCTAAGTCGTGTTTTCGGCGCAAAACCATCACAATATCTAATTTACTGTTTTGGTCATTGGCACCGATACAAAGGGCTTCATCAATGATTTGTTGCGGTAAGGTAAAATCAAATAAAAGAGAGGTTTGCTCAGGCTCATCAAAAGATTGTTCCATAGGGATAGAATCAGCAAAGTCAAAAAGATTGATTTGCGGTGATTGTTCTTCTTTGAAATATGTGCCTTTTTCAATTAGGTTGCCAATGAGTTCGGCAACCAATCCCCAAGAAAAAACGGACTCCTTTGTGCGTGAAAGGTAGTTGCCCTCCCACATAAGAAGTCCGTCTGCTGTCGGGGAATACCCGACTCTTTGGTTGTTTATATCCAATTCGGTATAGCGAATGGGATAGATAGATTTGAGAAACTCTGCGCGCCGCTCACTATCGGTATTTGCTTTAAAGAAGGTTACAATAGCCTCTTTATCTTGCACAAGGTCATTATCCTTGTTGGCAAGAATACCGAGTATCAGTTCTTCATCAATGAGTGGCGGAAGCTCATCACTTATCTCTGATAAATCACTTCCGTCATCACGATTTCCTGCACGCGGCTCTTGAGATTGTTCATCCCTTTCACCCACGTCATCATATCTTGTGCTTTGAGTGCTTCGGTCAATCCCTCTCGTTTCGCCATCTGTTTCATCAGGCGGCTTTCCATCTCGCTCGCCCTCGTCTGTATCTCGTTCAAATGACTGTCGAGTTTGCATTGCATCTTCAGGCTCGTGTAATACGGCTTGTGATGTTCCTTGAGATACTTCCTGTGCATTTCTGCGTACCGACCAAAATGTATCTCCTTGTCTTGCGGGAGAATCAGATTGGGAAGTTTTATTCCGTTCACTGTTGTGTATTTCGTCTGTGTCATCATTAACACTCCTTTCATTTTCTGTTTCGGCTTTAGTATATTCGGTTTGCTTTTTTTGTGCAAATGTGCGATTTTGCTTTTTGAGAGAAAAAACGGTTTTTCCGATTTCAGACAGTCCCATTTTTGCTATATCGCTTGTTGCAGTGCCGAGAACCGATAAGGCTTCGGGAGTATTAAAATCAATGACAGATTGGAAATCTTCATCCGCAAAATATTCGGAGGCATCAATGCCAAGTCTTGTAACTGTGGCTGGGATGAAGATTTCCGAGTCATCACGCTGTACTTTTTCAAACAGATTTGAGTCCTGTGTATCAAATGCTTTTACACCCTCATAGCCTTCAACGGTCCCTGCTTCGGGAAATATCATAATACCGTAAGATTCAAGTTTTTCTGTACCCGAATCACTTATTGCAGTAACGATACCTGCTGAATAGTCATCATCTAACCATTCAAAGTCATCCATTTCATAGATAGGCAATAAACGGATGTTATAATTCCAAGAACCATACCAGAGACCTGCCGTCATATTGCTGACAGCACCGCTACCGGAGGCTTTTACGGGTGTGCCGATTCGTACACCGTCTTCATAGGTGAATTTTGTCTTTTCTTGAGTGATGGAAGCGGTAATGTTATCTTTTCCTACGGTGGATAACTCAAAAGATGAGTCCGGCTCAAGCAATACTTGAACATCACCTGCCAAGTTTCCTTCAACAGACAATTCATAAGAAAAGTCATTGGTTGAAGTGGGGCGAAAAGCACCATCCACAATTAGAATGGCAGGAAGAGTTGCGTTATATGTTGTTTGCTGTGTTGCGCGAATGTGTACATTCTGCTCTCCCGGGTTTGTATATTGCGTGTAGCCAGTGTATTCGGTTGATTTCCTTTGCGTGGTATCAATGCCGGCTGTGACTTTATCATCATTAAAATCAACCGAAGCGTGGCTGTCTTTGACTACCTCTCGGTAGTCAAAGGCATTAGCCGATAGCAATCCAAAAGGCAAAACAATGAGAACAGAGATTAAGCAAATGAGTATTTTTCTAAAATATTTCATTCTTTTACCTCCTCATAAGAATAAACATTTATTTAAGCGGCTTTTCTCAAACCAATTTGAATGGAAAAGTCGCCGCGCCATAAGCCTGCCGTCATGCCTGTCACGGCACCTGCACCTGCGGAAGTCAAGGTAGTATCATATCTCAAGCCATCTGCATAGGTGAAAGTGGTCTTTTCTTGTGTGATGGTACCGTTAATATCATCTTTACCGACAGAGGACATTGTGAAACTTTCATCCGGCTCAATAAATATTTCTTCATCACCGGCGATATTTCCTGTGGCAGATACTTGGTAACCAAAGTCATTTGTATTGTTGGCACCAACATAAGCACCGTTAACGATAAGCACGGCGGGTACTTTAACCGTATAGGTAGATGCCTGTGAAGCATACACGAGAACGGCAACTTCATCATCACCGTCTTCTTCGGTATATACGGAGTAAGTGGTTTGCTTACCCTGTGTGTAATCTCTACCGGCAATAACCTCAGTATTTGTATTATCATTGAAGTCTCTTGATTTATATGAGCTTTGGGTAATACTTGCTGCAAAGGTGGGCAGAGCGAGTGTGAACATCATGGCGATTGCCAAAACGATGGTAAGGGTTTTCTTATAGTTTTTCATTTGTTATTTCTTCTTTCTTAAAATTAGTTTTTGATAACGGAAACAGTTTGATAGAAAGTGTTTCCTCTTTGAAATTTGTCCGCTGTGTAAGCGGTAATCTCATAACCATCAGCATTTTTAAGGTTCTGTTCTTCATATACAGGTGTGTAAATGTTCTCGCTGTTTTCCACGCTTGCAAAGACTTCACCGGTCTTGGTGATTTGGATAACACCTTTTTGTGCCACATTGGTTTTGTTTACTTTTACGATTGTGAGTGCATCTTCATAGTGGCTGTTTTCTCTGGTCACATCAAAAGAAACAGGAGTGCTGTCGAGCACATAGCCATAAGACGCTGTGACTTCTACAAGGGAATACCCTCTGCCTAATTCCAATTTCTCAGGTGTTAAAAGGTAACCCTCATCATTCGTGTAGAAGGTATCAACGATTGTCTTCTTCGGATAGGTGAAAGACATTGAAATCTTTTTGCCCGAAGCATCAAAGAGCCTGAAACCTGCACCCGCATAAGGAATGCTTTTGCCTGTTTCCTTATCTGTCTTAACAATTTTGAGATATGCTTGGAAGGGGGCATTGTTAATGAGATACTTGTAGGTCTTTCCGTTTTCCGATACAAACACATCAAAGTCCGGCATAAACTCGGAACCCTCTTTGCCTTTTGTTTGATGAACAGTGTATACACCGTAAGGCAAAGAAGTGGCTTGTGCAAAACCGTCATTATCACAATCTAAAACCGCTTTTTCACTTGCTTTTGCATTGGCAAAAGAGCCTGCGGATTTGAGATAAACTTGAAATTCTGCCTCGGGTTCGGGTGTTTCGATTTGTGTGCTGCCATCATCACTGTGCTTGATAATAGCGATATTTCCTTTGAGTACCTGTTCTTTTACTGCTGAGCTTGTGCTGTTGTATTCGATGGTATAAAGAGATGCACCTGCACCAACTTCATAGACGGTAGTATCAAGCAAATATCCCTCGCTCGGTTCAATCTCTTTGATTGTCCAATGCTCACCACAAACATAGTAATCAGTGGTGAATTGACCGTTAGTATCGGTGGTATATGTGCCAACTAATCTGCCGTTATCATAAATCCCGTATTTCGCTCCGGTAAGAGTGGCATCGCCTTGTGCGATGCCTTTTTCTTTATCGGTTTTCGTGACGGTCACCCGAAACTTTTTGAGTGTATTTTTGAAATTCGCTTTTGTAACCTCATTCCACTTGATTGAAGTAGTCTGATTGTCGGGAATTACATAACGGATAACCGTATTTACTTCCTCAACAACATATCCCGTACCGATTAAGATGTTTTTAAAGGTGGCAACACCATCTTCATTGGTGCTTGCAGTTTCATTGATGGCTT
>CADBJA010000149.1 GCA_902794945.1 Oscillospiraceae bacterium | reverse complement strand
GTGTTCAGAAGCAGGCGCGAAGCGCATGCCTAAAGCGTTGCAGAGCAACGCGTCGCTAAAAACTAAACACTAAAAACTTAAAACTGTAAATTCTAATTTAGCACAGCTAAATTAGAATTTACAAACTCTCCTTAATAAACACCACCGAAACGGGTGAGGTGGTGACCATAACGCTTTCTTGGTTGAAAAAGGCGCACAAATCCTTTGCGATTTCCGTTACGGTTTGCTCCGGCACATTCATCAAACCCAACATCAAAGTGTTTTCTTCGGTATAGTGCCCGTCCTCATGAAAATAGCCGCCGTTTACCATTTGCACGGAAAATGCTACGCCGTAGTTGCGGCAGGTATTTTTTAAAATAGACAGGTACTTGGCATCTTCAAAGCGTTGCACTTTCGTATCGCCGTCATTCAAACCGATGTAAATGGTGGATTGGGTAGAAAGATTATCCATTTTAATTTCCTCCGTATCGCTTATTTTACAATTCATTCTTCTAAGGATTTATCTTGATTTAAAATATTCATATCAATATAAGGAGTATGATGACGGAGTTCGACTTATAACCGGTTTAATTTTTCTTGCAACAATTCAAAAAACCGTGATATATGCTCTCCGTCGGCAAAACCGTGGTGTACCGTTACGGATACCGGCATCATCTTATCTTCCCCCATTTTTCCGATAACGCAAAGGGGATAATCGTTGCCGTGCTTATCACGCTGCGTATTGCAAAAAGAGGTAAAATCCAATTTCGGCAGTGCGCTGACAAGTATCACATTGTAATCTGCCATACCGTCCGCCAGCTCGTACGGGTCGGTGGAAGCGGCGTTTGCGATTACCCGGTGCGCCGTTTCGCAGAATGTATCAAAGTTTTCCGAAAACGGAAAAACCATTTCGGCAAAATTATCTTTTTCCGGCACACGGATGGGAGCGATCCCGTCAATCCGGTCATACAGAACAATATTGCCCTCCCCGTCAAAACGGTAGCGAAATTCTTTAACTTCATTGACTGCACAAAGCACTGCATAAAAGTAACTCAGGAAAAACGAAACGCCTTTCTCTTTGGCGGCAGCATATGCGTGCGCGGCATCCACACGCACCGTAACCCCAAGATTAGGGTTATAAAAATCACTAAAAAAAGTATAATTATCACGGCGCGTCCACGTAGAAACATCAATAATTTGTTTTTTTGCCTTTTTATACTGTTCTATCTTTGACATCGGGTATTTCCCTCCATTCATTTTTTCAAAACATGATTATCGTGATTCGGTACAATACCGTACAAATTCTTTTGGTAATACAACAAGTTATATAAATGAATTGAGCCGCGCCATATGCCCCGCAGGACAATTCATAAGAGTATGTCAATTCATGCCGCAAAGCAATTCATTGCTTGCAAAGCAAGCATACCGTCTCGACATGGCTTGTGACAATGGCTTGAATAAAAATGCGTTATCTACGTTGCCCACACGGCCCTCGGCATCAGGAATATGTCGTTGATCACAACGGTTTATTTCTCATTGAGCAACTGATTTATCCGTTCAACCGGAAAAGAATCTTCTATATCTTCGATGATAAAGTCGGAGTTCGGAAGTGAAGGCCAGTTGACGATGGAAAGGTACTCATCAACACATTTTCTGTCAATAATCACTTTCCCGCTGCCTGCCCAATGCCGGTCTTGTCCATTTCGTTTTATCCCTGAAATCCAATACTCTTCACCGGTCTCAATGTCATAGTAGTTTCCTTGAATCCCCTGACATTTTTGAAAAGCATGGTTGTTAAAATAGATGGTTTTACCGGTTTTAGATTCTTTGACATTACCAATCCAAGCCGGACCGTTATCTGCATAACCGGTTTTCAATTCAATGTATTTGATATTCATCATATACCTCCTAAAACATACGGCAGGGATCATCATTCAACCTGTGGTCACGACCCGGATTGAGACATCAACACGACTGATTCCACATGCCTTGGGACAACAGCGTGAATAAAAATGCCGTCATCTACGCTACCCATACGACCCTCTGCGTCAGGAATATGCCTTGATCACATATTAGTGTCAAGTCTCAATATGCGGATAACTAACGGTTTTAAAACCGCCCTTCGTTTTTATCGTTAAAGTGTCATTTATTTCATCTATCAGCAACTCATTTGATATGCTTCCGCCAACAGTAATAACAAAAATAGATACAGTATCGTCTTGAACCGGTACTTCCATAATCTGACCATTTTTGATACGGATTCCTATTTGATCGAGTTCAGAGACTTCAATTCTCGATATTGGCTGACCCCATTTATCATGATCACACAAGTCTCCCACAAATCCATGTGATTGTAAAAAACTGGTTTTAGGGATTTTGGAAAAAACAATCCAATATGGCATAAGTGCAGAAGCAAAAGAACGTTTTCTTGTTACTATAATGCTTTTCATTTTCACTCCTCAAGACATATCCAATCTGTAGCCTCAACTCAGGCTCTTGACATCAATACTACCGTCTCAACATGTTCTGTGTGCGGAAACATATCAACAGGCTGAATTCTTTTGACCTTGTAGCCGTTTTTGGTGAGATACAACAAATCTCTTTGTTGGGTTTCGGGGTTGCATGAAACATAGACCACCTTTTTGGGCGCTGCTTCCACAAGGCAGCGCAAAAACGGCTTGGAGGCGCCGGCGCGGGGCGGGTCCATAATGACCACATCGCTGGTTAACCCCTCTGCTTTGCGCCTTAACATAAACTCACCGGCATCCGCACAGGTGAAGGTGGCATTTTTAATACCGGTTAATTTTGCATTTTCACGGGCATCTTTGACTGCCTCTTTATTGAGTTCTACGCCGATGACATTTTTCACTTTATCTGCCGCAATCAAGCCGATGGTGCCGATACCGCAGTAAGCATCAAGCAATTCATCTGTCGGTTGGAGGTCGGCAAATTCGAGTGCTTTGGAATACAACACTTCGGTTTGCGTGGGGTTGATTTGGTAAAAGGATTTGGGGCTGATGCGAAAACGGCAACCGAGCAATTCTTCGGTGATTTTGCCGTTGCCGTAAAGTACCTCTTGCCGCTCGCCAAGCACCAAAGAGGTCTTTTTATCGTTAATATTAAAAATAATGGTTGTGATTTCGGGGTGCAGTTTAAGGAGTGCCTTCACAAAATCTTTTTTGCGAGGAAACACATTGGTGCCGCCCACGAGCACCACCATTACTTCACCGCTTTTAAAGCCGCGCTTCACCAGCACATGGCGCAAAAAGCCGCGGCGTATATCTTCATTATAAGCCGTGAGTTTGAACGACGGCAATAACCTGCGAATAGAAACAATAATTGCATCCGCCTTTTTGTCTTCCAACAAACATTCATCTACCGCCACAATGCGGTGGGAGGACGATTGAAAAATGCCGGAGATGATTTTGCCGCCGCGCGTGGTGCCGAACGCCGCCTGCACCTTGTTGCGGTAGTGGTACGGCGCATCCATCCCGATGATTTCCTCTACCCGATGAAACCTGCCGAGCAGTTTAATCACCTTTGCCATTTTAAAGTGCAACTGCTGCTCATAAGTGAGGTTTTGCAGCTGACACCCGCCGCACTTTTTGCGGTGCGGGCAAAGTTTCTCTTGTTTTGTTTTTACTTGGTGATTTGTACGCATATTTTGCCGTTTTGTATCCATTGTTTTGATACCCGTTATATAATTTCTGCTATATACACTCTGTCAAAAACAGTTAAGTGCTCAACTATTTTTGATTATTATTTTAAGGATAAGTTAAGTGCTTTAAGAATAGTTAAGTGCTTAACTACTTTCTATTCTTATGTTTACAGATAGTTAAGTGCTTAACTATTTTCAAATACTCCGTACTTATAAAAATAATTTAGTGCTAAACTATTTTCTCTACTTACACTTACGGATAGTTAAGTGCTTAACTACTTTCTATCATTTTTCTTTTTACGAATGGTTAAGTACTTAACTGTTTTTAGCACTCATCTTTTTACAGATAGTTTAGTGCTAAGCTTTTTTGCCTTGTGCATTTTTTTATTTTCAGCAGTAATATTCATCTTTGCCAAGCAGCCATTTGGTCGGGTTTTGGTCGATGTACTGTAAGTGTTCCGTATAATCATGTTCGTTACGGATAATGTGGTCATAGAATCCTTTTTGCCATATGCTATATCCGATTTCTTTTGAAGCATACCGTTTCATACTACCAATCACTGTAGGGGCGGATATCATCCGCCCGCTATTATTCTCAATCCTTAAAAGAATATGAACATGATTTGGCATAATGACAAATCTATCCACCAAAACACCTGTGTAAATACTCGGTATGTTTTGAATTGCCTTGTAAATGATGTCACCATACTTTGACAACTCAATTTTTGGCGGGCGGATAATATCC
>CADBJA010000148.1 GCA_902794945.1 Oscillospiraceae bacterium | reverse complement strand
CAACCACAATTATAAGAATTTAATGTTCGGAATTTCATCGGATGGAATCTCTGTTATTTTTCGAGATGAAAATATCTGGATAATCCCTTGGGAAAATGTACAAGAAATATTTGTGACACACGGACCATGTGAATTTGATTGGCCTCCTGAGATTGACTTCTTAGACGGACCATACGGTCTGTACGTGGCGTTACAAGAGAATTGCCAGGTCCAACTGGATGCATTAAAGCCGTATATTCTAAACCTGAACTTCACTTCACAACAAATTACCGATATTTCAAACTTCAAAATAATCCGGTTGTATAAAAGTGACCGAAAGAAAAAATGTGATGCCATAATGCAACAACTGTTGACACTAAAGAATGAGAAAAAATGGTGATGTTATGTTTTATCAACTCGGCAAAAATGCACAACAAATCGAAATCAATCAAATAGACCCGAATGCCATTACCGCAGGCTATGTGAGCGCGGCGGAACTCGAACGCATCAGCAACGGGTTCGGCTTTTCACACACCACGGTGGAGGCGTGCCGCGCGGTGAGCCGCAACTTTAGAAGCGGTGTAGAAGTATTTGACGATTACACTTTTACGGAACTGAAAGTGATTGACCCGCTCGATTTTAAGGCGGAAGAAGATTGCGTGGCGCTCATTATCAAAAAAAATCTCATTATTGTGGTGGATGTTACCGACCGTGACGGCTCGACCAAAAAGAAGTTTTTAACCGCTATCAACAAGCGCCATGTCAAGGGCGTTACCCTCGAAAAAGTAATATACACCTTTTTGGATTTGCTCACGGCGGGCAACAACAAATACATTGAGGACACCGGCATACAGATTACGGAACTCGAAGAAGATGTACTCAAGGGCAACACCGAGGAAGACTTTAACCTGGATTTGCTCCACTTAAAGCGTGAACTGCTCACGATGCACAACTACTACGAGCAACTGCTTGATATTACGGAAGCGATAGAAGAAAACGAAAATGATATTTTTGAAGATGACGATTTAAGGTACATTTCCAATATGCACAACAAACTGCAGCGCCTCAAAGAAGATGTGGACTCTTTAAGTTCTCTCGTGGCGCATTTGCAAGATGCTTACTCCGCTTCACTCGATTTAAGTTTAAACCATACGATGAAGCGCTTTACGGTAATTACAAGCATTTTCTTTCCGCTCACACTCATTGTAGGCTGGTACGGAATGAACTTTGAATCTATGCCCGAATTTCACTGGAAATACGGCTACTTGTTTGTCATATTGCTCTCGATTTTGGTGGTCACGGTACTCGCCATTATCGGTAAAAAGAAGAAATGGTTTTAAAAAAGTTTGCAAGGACACCCCTTGCAAACTTTTTTAATGAGGAATTCGGAATGCGAAATGCGGAATTAGCGGTAGTGTTGCAATGCAACACATCGTAAAAATGTTGAATTTTAAATTGCGAAAGGGCTCCGCCCTTACCCATTATAAAAAGCAAAGCACCGCCTTGCCACCTCAATGATTCATTCTTTTATTATGACTGCCCCTCTGTCACTTCGTGACATTGCCTGCACAGCAGGGAGTCACCCTTTGCACAAGGGAGGCAAATCGGGGTGATATAAAGAGGTTAAGATGAAAACATCGAACCGATTATTCTTGTTTTGTTTGCTTCGCAAACCCGACAAGTACATAGAGCGAAGCGGAACGGGTGCGGTTCTCCGCCCTCAATTCTTCATTCTTCATTATTCATTCTTCATTAATAAAAATCCCGGCTTCTTTGTAGAAGCCGGGATTTATATTAATCGTACCCTTTCGGGTTATTCTTTTGCCATCTCCAAGAATCGGCACACATTCTCTCCAAATCAAACTCTGTTTTCCAGCCGAGGCACTCATATGCCTTAGAGGGGTCGGAATAGCAAGTGGCAATATCGCCGGAGCGGCGCGGGCAGATTTTATACTCAATTTTTTGACCGCTTGCCTTTTCAAATGCTTTTACCACATCGAGCACGCTGTAGCCGACGCCGGTGCCGAGGTTATATGTAAACAAGCCGGTTTCATTTAAAGCCTGCTCTACCGCCACAATGTGACCCTTTGCCAAATCGACCACGTGAATGTAATCTCTCACGCCGGTACCGTCAGGCGTGTCATAATCATCACCGAATACATTTAAGAACGGTCTTTTGCCTACGGCAACCTGTGTGATGTAGGGCATCAAATTGTTCGGGATACCGCTCGGGTCTTCACCGATTCTGCCGCTCTCGTGCGCACCGATGGGGTTGAAATAGCGCAATCTCTCAATGCTCCACTCATTGTCGGAAGCATACAAATCCGCCAAAATGTTTTCTATCATCAACTTGGTTCTGCCGTAAGGGTTGGTCACGCCGCCGGTTTTCATATCTTCTTTGAGCGGAGAAACATTTTCACCGCCGTAAACGGTAGCGGAAGAGGAGAACACAAACTTTTTGCAACCAAACGCTTTCATCACCTGCAACAGTTTGACTGTGCCGGAAACATTATTATCATAATACTCAAGCGGTTTTTCGCAACTCTCGCCCACTGCCTTTAAGCCGGCAAAATGGATGACTGCCTCAATATTCTCTGCCTGGAACATTTTGGCAAGTTGCTCGCTATTTCGAATATCTACCTTATAAAACGGAAAATGCTTGCCGGTCAGTTCGGTTATTCTCTCTAATACTGCCTTTTTGGAATTTGAGAAATTATCAAGCACCACAATATCGTAACCCGCATTTAAAAGTTCTACGCAAGTGTGGGAACCGATATAGCCGGCGCCGCCTGTAACAAGAATGGACATAAAATCTACTCCTTTATACTTAAAAATATCAGTCTTATTATAGCATATTCTATATGCTTTACAACACCTTTTTATGAAATTTTGTATGCGTTGAAAGAAAAAATAACAAAATGTTACTTTTTTTCATACATTTTGACATTGTGTATGTGATATATAGTTGTTATAATACTATTACTAAATTCAGTTAATTATTATATATTTGTTTTTACGGAGTAGAAATGAGAGAAAATAAAATGGGCACTATGCCCGTTGCCAAACTGTTAATTACCATGAGCCTGCCGATTATTGCATCGATGTTTGTGCAGGCACTTTATAATGTGGTAGATACCTACTTTATCTCATCCGTCAGCCAACTCGGTGTAACGGCGCTCGGCTATGCTTTCCCCATTCAAAATATTATGATAGGGCTTGCGGTCGGCATCGGCGTAGGTATGAATGCCCTGGTTTCTAAAGCACTCGGGCAAAAAAATCGCAAAAAAGCGTCAAAAATTGCGATGCAAGGCGTGCTGATTGCCGTTTGCTCGTTTGTGGTATTCTTCTTTGTAGGCTTATTTGTTTCGGAATTTTTTATGGAGCATATGGTCAAAAACCTCAACGAGCCGCAAGGGGTAAAAGAAGAAATTGTGGCGCTCGGTACCGATTATTTACACATTGTGTGTTGTTTAAGTATCGGCGTATTTTTAGAGATTACCTTTGAAAGAATTTTGCAGGCGACCGGTAAAACCATATTTACTATGGTCAGCCAAGGCACCGGTGCGATTGTCAACATTGTGCTTGATTACATTTTTGTGCTCGGCAAATTCGGCGTGCCGCAAATGGGTGTAAAAGGCGCTGCCATCGCCACCGTAATCGGTCAATTTGTTGCCGCCGGCATCAGTATTTTATTTAACTTAACCAAAAACACCGAGTTTAAACTGCATTTTAGCGATTTAAAGCCGAACAAGCACTATATCGGCGAAATCCTTTATATCGGTATGCCGAGTGTGCTGATGGTTGCCATCGGCTCGGTGATGAATTTCTTGCTTAACAAAGTGGTGCTCAACGCTTACGGTGCCGCACCGATTACCGTGTTCGCTTACTACTTTAAACTGCAGTCCTTCGTCTTTATGCCGGTATTCGGCTTAAATAACGGTATGGTGCCGATTATCGGCTACAACTACGGCGCAGGGCATAAAAAGAGATTGTATGATACGATTAAAGTGGCTTTCATTTTTGCGGTCGGTTTAATGCTTATCGGCTTTGCGGCGTTCCAAATTTTCCCGAAAGAAATTCTCTCTATTTTCTCGGTCGATGCGGCGATGATGGAAGTCGGTGTGCCTGCGCTGCGCATTATCTCGATTTCATTCCTATTTGCCGGTATTTGCATTGTGTGCGGCTCGGTGTGCCAAGCCCTCGGCAAGAGTATGTACTCGTTTTGGGTATCGTTCGGCAGGCAGTTGGTGGCGCTCATTCCCGCAGCGCTGCTCCTCTCGTGGATTTTCCACGATGTGAAAGCGGTGTGGTGGGCATTCCCGATTGCGGAGATTGTGTCACTGATTATGTCGCTGTACTTTGTCAGGCGCGTGCTGCGCAAACTCAGTTGGAATAAAGAACTTGTCAGCGCCGATGCGGACGAACC
>CADBJA010000147.1 GCA_902794945.1 Oscillospiraceae bacterium | reverse complement strand
TCGGACCTCAAGTCATTACTTCATCAATCCTCCTCACTCGATGTTACGGAGTATATTTTTGGTGAAGTCATAGTCGATGTGTCGGAAAGTGCAAATATAAAAACCGTGAAGGCGGAAATAGAAAACACTGTTTCCGCCGCCAAAGCGGTCACCACGAGAGATGACCAACTCTCGTACTCCGGTTACCTGCGGGAAGCGGAGGAAGGGGAAGCCTATTCGGGCATTTTCACCTTTTTATTCTTGTTTATTGCGGTGCTGTCGGTCGTCACGACCATGTACCGATTTATTAAAAAAGAGCGTGTGCAAATCGGCACCCTCAAAAGCCTCGGTGTGAAAAAATGGCGCATCGTGCTTCACTACACCTCTTACGGGTTTTTCATTTCCCTGTTTGCCGCGGTAGCGGGGTTGTTGCTCGGCTATTTTCTCATCGGCAACTTCTTTATGGAAATGGAAATGGAATACTACGAAGTGGCAGAGTATGCGGCGGTATTTTTGCCTGTCGTTTACATCATGGCAGCGGCAACGGTACTCTTTATCACCCTTGTCAGTTACCTGTCCTGCCGCGGGGTACTCAAAGAGAAAGCGGCAGATGCCATTCGCACCGAAAAACCGAAAGTAAAATCTTTTAAAAGAGATATTACAAAATTAAAAATCTTTGCGCGCGCATCCCTTTCTACCAAGTGGAATTTGCGCGATATTGCGCGCAACAAACTCAGAACATTCACTACCACGGCAGGCATTATCGGCTGTTCGGTCATTTTGGTTGCCGCCTTCGGTATGCTTGATACCATGAACAGTTATATGGATTGGGAGTTTGGCAGTATTAATGATTATGCTTATAAAGTGGTGCTCAGCGAAAATGTGAGCAACAAGCAATTGGCGGCTCTCACAAAAGCATACGGCGATAAAACCTCGCAAACACTCGCTATTGAGTTTGAAAACGGTGATACAAAAACCGCAAACACCCTTACCGTCAACGAGGCAGAGGGACTGCTCAATGCTACGGGTCACGATAAAAAGCCGACGAGCCTGGGCGACGGCAGCGGTATTTACATCACCGAGCGCTTGTCGGAAACCATTTCCAAAACAGTCGGTGATACCGTGCGCTGGCATGTGTTTGGGGAAGATACCTGGTACACTTCGAGCATTGTCGGCACCGTGAGAGACCCGCAAATGCAGTCTTTCACCTGTAACAAGGCATTCCTAAGCTCCCTTGGCAGAGAGTATGCACCCGATACTTTATATACCAATGCGGATTTAAGCGGTGTGAAAAGTTTAGACGGTGCCACGCAAATCATGAGTATCGAGGCGGTGCAAAACGGCTTTAGCAGTATGCTCGGCGCGATGTATGCGATGATTGCATTGCTCATTGTCATTTCGACCGTGCTCGGGTTTGTGATTGTGTATAACCTCGGCGGGTTGTCGTTTACCGAAAAGCAGTATCAGTTTGCGACACTCAAGGTGTTGGGCTTTAGAAACAGTCAAATCAAAAAGATTTTTGTAAAACAAAACATTTGGCTGACGGTCATTGCCGTGCTCATTGCCATGCCGCTCGGCTACTATATGGTCGATTACATCTTTACCGAAGGCATCGGCGGGGATTACGATTTTCCGGCAGTCATCGGTGTGATGAGCTATCTGTATGCCACGGTTGGCACGGCGATTGTATCGCTTTTGGTGAACTTATTCTTAGCGCGCAAGGTCAAAAAGATTGATATGGTAACAAGCCTGAAAGGCAACGAATAAATTTGTTAAATAAATGTATTTTATATAGGAGGAAAACATGGCTGAGAAGATTAGAATTGCCTTGGCGGGCAATCCGAACTGCGGTAAAACAACACTGTTTAACGCACTGACCGGTTCGAACCAGTTTGTGGGTAACTGGCCCGGCGTTACCGTAGAGAAAAAAGAAGGTAAACTCAAAAAGCATGAAGATGTTATGATTGAGGACTTACCGGGTATTTATTCCCTTTCTCCCTACACCTTGGAGGAAGTGGTCGCAAGAGAGTATCTTGTCACAGAGCGTCCCGATGCGATTTTAAACATCATTGACGGTACGAACTTAGAAAGAAACCTTTACTTAACCACCCAATTGGTGGAAGTGGGTATTCCGGTAGTGGTTGCCGTGAATATGATGGATATTATCAAAAAGAACGGCGATAAACTCAACACCGAAGCGCTTGCAAAGCACTTGGGTTGCAAGGTGGTAGAAATCTCTGCTTTAAAAGGCGACGGCATTATGGAAGCCGCCGAGGCTGCGATTGCAGCGGCAAAAGGAGAAGCAACCGTGCCGCAGCACTCGTTTGACGGCGCCGTGGAGCACTGCATTGCCCACATTGAAGAAGCGGCAGTACATAACCTCCCCGAAGAGCAGCAAAGATGGTACGCCATTAAGATTTTTGAGAATGATGACAAGGTCATTGAAGCATTGCATTTAGATGCTGCCACCTTAGAGCACATTCGCGGTGATATTGCGGCGGTGGAAAAAGAGTTGGATGACGATGCGGAATCCATCATCACCGACCAGCGCTACACCTATATCGGCTCTATTATTAAAGATTGTTATAAAAGAAAGGGGCAGGGCAAGCTCTCTACCTCCGATAAGATTGATAAAATTGTCACCAACCGTTGGTTGGCACTCCCGATTTTCGCTGTCGTGATGTTTATTGTGTACTACATCTCCGTGACCACGGTCGGTGCATGGGTGACCGATTTTACGAATGACGGTTTGTTTGGTGACGGTTGGCACCTGTTCGGTATCGGCACTTCCGCGCATGAGGAAGCGACCGACAAGTGGGCAGAAGAAAAAGTCTTTACCGCACGGTTGCAACAGATTGTGGATAAAGCGGCGGCAGATGAAAACGTTGCCGGTGCAGATGAAGTCAAAGATGCGGTAGACGAGAAAGACTTCGGCGCGTTTGAAGAAGCTTACGGTTTCTATGCCGATGAGTTTGAAGAAAGAGGCTACGATATCAATGCTGCATTACCGCTCGATGAAGAGGGCGAGTTTGACGGTGCGCCCGACCCGGCAGACTACGGCGTATGGGTACCCGGTGTGCCGGTATTGGTAGAAAAAGGCTTAGATGCGATTCACTGTGCCGATTGGCTCAAGAGCCTCATTTTGGATGGCGTGGTTGCCGGTGTCGGTGCCGTGCTCGGTTTCGTACCGCAAATGCTTGTGCTCTTTATCTTCCTCGCATTCTTAGAGGCTTGCGGTTATATGGCGCGTATCGCGTTTGTGATGGATAGAATTTTCAGAAAATTCGGTCTTTCCGGTAAATCCTTCATCCCGATGCTTATCGGTACCGGTTGCGGCGTGCCCGGCGTAATGGCATCACGAACGATAGAAAACGACAGGGATAGGAAGATGACGATTATGACTACCACCTTCATCCCCTGCGGTGCAAAACTGCCGATTATTGCGCTCATTACCAGCGCCCTGTTCCACGGTGCATGGTGGGTGGCACCGAGTGCATACTTCCTCGGTATGGCTGCCATCATTATTTCCGGTATTATGCTCAAGAAAACGAAGATGTTTGCCGGCGAGCCCGCACCGTTTGTGATGGAATTACCTGCCTACCACTGGCCGACTGTCGGCAATGTACTGCGCAGTATGTGGGAGCGCGGCTGGTCCTTCATTAAAAAGGCAGGCACCATCATTTTGCTCTCTTCCATTGTTATTTGGGCAGGTTCCGTGTTCGGTTGGACGGACGGTACCTTCGGCTTCAATGCGGATATGGAACTCGCAGACAGTATCTTAGGACATATCGGTGATGCGATTAAGTGGATTTTCGCACCTCTCGGTTTTGCGGATTCCACCGCTACCGTGGCAACCGTGATGGGTCTTGTGGCAAAAGAAGAAGTGGTCGGCGTGTTCGGCGTACTCGACTTCCAGGGTCTCGGCTCTGCGCTTGCCGGTTATTCCTTCTTGGCATTCAACCTGCTTTGCGCACCTTGCTTTGCAGCCATCGGTGCTATCAGAAGAGAAATGAACAGTGCAAAGTGGACTCTCTTTGCCGTCGGTTACCAGTGTGTATTCGCTTATGCGGTATCGCTGATGATTTATAACTTCGGTTGCCTGTTTACCGGCAGAATCAGCGGCGCACTCGGCATCATCAGCCTCATTGCGGCAGTTGCCGTGCTCGGCTTCATCTGCTTCATGCTCTTTAAACCCTATAAAGAGAGCACCAAGTTGCAAACGAAAGTAAGAGTAAAATAGAATTTACGCGCCTTTATGGCGCTAAATTCTAATTTAGCGCACTAAGCGTGCACTAAATAATTTTGAATTAAGAATGATGAATTAAGAATTAAGGGCGACACATTCGCACTTGATTGTATTAGTTTAGATTTCATCCAAATATGGCGATGTTATTCCAAATTATAGACATTATCTTTCCATTTATTATTTGGGTGAGGGCAGCGCCCTCCCTCAATTCAAAATTCAAAATTCAACATTCAAAATTATCGAACGATAGTGAGATAAAT
>CADBJA010000146.1 GCA_902794945.1 Oscillospiraceae bacterium | reverse complement strand
CAATCGTCAACGGATAGGTGCCGGAGTAAATGCCGCTTTGGAATTCGAGGTTTAACTTTTCTTCTTTGCCCTCGGCTTTGAGTTGTTTTTCAAGGCTTTCGGCATCCACACGAATACCCATGGAGGAAATTTCGATTTGTTCCTCAAGCACACTGTTCCAGAAAATCAAATCGCCGTTGAGTGACCAATCATCATAATCCGGTGCTCTGCCATCGTGCTTAATACCGCTTTTGAGCAGCCCGCCGATTTGCATTACAAAAATGGTGCCGTATTCTTTACACTCCGCTTTTTCACGTTCTTTGGGCGTTAAATCGGGGTATTTGTCTTCGAGCTCCTGGCTGGTCACAAAATGCACTTCACGCTTTAAAGTATTGTGCAAAGCCGGAAACTCTTTATGTACCAACTCGAGGGTGTCGACAATCGCGCCGACAATCTCTTTTACCGTTTGCTTTAAAAACGCTTCGGTTCTTTGCTCTTTTGAAATGACTTTGCACCAGTCCCACTGGTCCACATACACCGAGTGAATGTTATCCATATCATCATCACGGCGAATGGCGTTCATATTGGTGTAAAGCCCTTCACCGACGGCAAAACCGTATTTATACAGTGCATAGCGCTTCCACTTTGCGAGCGATTGTACAATTTCATACTCGCCCTCAAGTTCCTTTAAATCAAAGTGAACTTTACGCTCTACGCCGTTTAAGTCGTCGTTTAACCCTCTGCCTTTTCTCAAAAACAGCGGTGCCGAAATGTACTCTAAATTGAGTGCTTCCGCCAACTTCTTTTGAAATGTGTCTTTAATAAAACGAATTGCCTTTTCGGTCTCCCTCACCGAAAGGGCGGACTTGTAACCGTCCACATAAACGGTACTCATACGATAACCCCCTTTTTTATATTAATATGTGCTTTAAAAACTTATTTACTAATATACTCTTTTTGCCCGAATAAGTCAATAAAATCTATTGATTTAAATTTAAAATATGCTATTATAATAATTAGATAATTATCTCTATATTAAAAGGGGAGGCAATGATATGTGGTACAAATTGTTTGATAAAATTGTGTGGGATACTGCCAGAAAATCCGATGCCGAAACACACGCCCGCCAGGTAAAGCCGGAGGGCATAAAAGAAGTGTGCGATTTGGCATACATTGAGGATGATATGTGGCAGCACAAATTAGATGTATATTACCCCGAATCGCGCGAGAGTGAAAAACTGCCGGTGATTATTGATATTCACGGCGGCGGTTGGATGTATGGCGATAAAGAACTCAATAAGTTTTACAATCTTTACCTTGCCAAGCGCGACTTTTGCGTGTTTTCTATCTCTTACTCGCTGGTGCCCGATTGCGCCGGCCCGGCGGTTCAACTGTGCGAGGTGATGCTCGCCCTTAAATGGATTCGCGAACATATGCGCGACTACCCGGCAGATGAGAGCAAAATAATGCTCACCGGTGACTCGGCAGGCGGTATGCTTGCAGGCTTTGCTGCGGCAGCGCTCACCAATGAGGGGATGCGCAAAGCGTATAACACGGTGGATGTGGATATGAAACTGACGGTGTTGGCGCTCACAAGCCCCGTTGCATATATGAATGTAAAAGGCGTTATCGGCTTTTATACCAAAAAGATGTGGAAAGAGGGCTATAAAGACAAGCCGACTTACCGCTATATGAATTTGGATGAAGTCATTGCAGATGCTATTATGCCGCCCACCTTTATGGTCACCTCGAGCGGTGATATGTTAGGTTTAAAGCAAACGAGAAGGGCGGCTGCAGATTTTCGCAAACAGGGCATAGAGGTAAAACTGATGGATTGGCCGGACTACGAGGGGCAAAAGTTGCCGCACGTATTCTCGGTGTTAGAGCCAAACCTCAAACCGGGTATTCAAACGATTGATGAGATGTGTGCATTTTTCAGAGCACATTTTGAATAACACAAAAAAGGTGATGATGAAAATGCAAAAACCGATAAAAAATACGATTGCCTTTTTATTGAGCATTTGTTTATTATTATCCGTACTTGTGACCGGTGCGCCGGTGTCAAATGCCGTGACGGGTCCGAGTTCCACCTACGGCAACACCGTACCTTCCACCACGCAGCCGGCATCAAACAATGCCGCAAAATACAGAGTACGCCTTTGTATTCACGAGGATGACGGGTTTGATAAATCCATACACGATAATGTGACCTATACCGCCGGACTATCTTACGGGTTAAATAATTCCAAACGCAACCTGAACGGCACTTCGACCGATGATGATAACGGCAACTATTGGTGTGAATACGCCAAAATTACTTATAAAGATATGAACGGCACCGGCACGGAGGGTGCGGTGTGGTTTAACCTCGGCGATAAAGATACTTTCGGCAGAGCGGATATTATCTCTTCCGGCGGGCAGGATTACGGTTATTTCCCGTCGGATGACGGTGTTGTTATCAGCGGTTTCCCGACTTCCGTTTATACGCGCTATTATGAAAAGGGCAATGGCGCCGGCGGCTATACCGTGTATTTGCAGGTAGCGGTGTGGACGGCTTCTAATGAATGGGAGTGGAGCGAAGGCACTTGCACAGGCACCGGCTTTTTGGGTATCGGCGGTTGGAATGCCGACAATGCCGGCGGTGTAATGAGCGGTGCAACCGGCAGTATTTCTACCCAATCAAGCGGAACGGTATTGCCTTTAACCCTTAGACTGAGCAATAGCAGCAAGTACCCGAAAGCAGTAGCAACAACGGCACCGACTGTCAGCTATAATGTGAATTCCCTTACCTGTCCCGCGGTTTACGGCGGCACACAGGCAAAAGCCACATTGTCTTACACCTCGCCGACCGACCAATACGGCGCGGTGATGGCGGCAAAAATCACAACGGATTGTGCGGCAAGTGCGGCAGGTATTTTTCAAAACGGCAATACCACATCTGTTTCATTCCTTGCAAATCTCTCCGGTGATGTAGATGCGCAAACTGTCAAAACCACGGTCACTTGGGTGCAGTATTTGACGGCTTCACGCTTGTCTTCAACTGCGGTTTTAGAAGTGAAAGATGCCACCTATCCTGTTACATGGCGCAACGATGCAGGTGAAGTGATTGCGACCGAAACCTACTCTTTCGGTGATACGCCTGCAAGAGCCGTACCCGAAAAGGATTATGATAATTACCATTATTTAGATGCACATTGGGATCATGCATATGAGCCGGTGAATAACGGTTCCAACAATACCTATACAGCGGTTTATACGCCGACGGAACACGCATATGGAAACTATGTCAGTGTAGATGCCACGGTGCACAAAGCCACTTGTTTTATTGACAGTGAGCATATCCATACCGAAACCTTTGCACATACCTTACAAACACAGGTAGTGCCTGCCACTTGTACCAAAGCCGGCTACACTACGCATATTTGTGATAAGTGCGGCTATCACTATGAAAGTGATGAAGTACCGGCATTGACGCACCGTTGGAATCAGGGTGAGGTTACCACGGAGCCGACTTGCGATACAAACGGTGTAAAAACTTACACTTGCTTAAACTGCGGTGAAACGAGAACCGAACTTCTCAGTACCTTGGAACATGAACCGGAATTGGTGCAAATTGCACCGTTAGATAAACAGGCGGGCGGTGTGTACTATACCTGCACCTTATGCCACAAGTATTGGCAGGCAGTATACAGTGAGCGCTTAGGCGATTACGATATTCCCGATGAAACGCCGTTTGAAACGTTAGAGCAGGCGATGGCGGCATCCGATGCCTTGCCGGCACCGTTCTTTAACACCTATGTAGACGAGAGCGGTTATGATTATGCAAGCAGGGGCGCTTCTCTTAAATATGTGGATATGAAACTGCCGAATTACCAACCGCTGCGCTTCAGTGCATCCGTGAAAGTGCCCGAGGGTGTTTCTCTAAGCGGTGATGAGAACGGTAATGTGATTTGTGATGTCGGTATTTTGTATTCACAAACTGCGGTTGTCGGCGGCAAAGAAAACCTTGTGCTCGGTGGAGAAAATGTGTACTCACTGAGTATGAAAGAGGATGGTGTTTCCGTTCATAAAGAGGTTGACGCTACACAACTGACAATGAATTTGGTCATCAATGTGCTGGCAGCGAATTGGACGAAAGAGTACTGCGCACGCGGCTACATCACCTATCGCTATAACGGGTTCGAATACACCGTGTATGATGAAGGCTTTTCCTCCCGTTCCGTTGAGGAAGTGGCGCAGGCGGTGGTTGAAAATCCCGATGAAACACCGGCGGCAAGAGCATTCTGTGAAAATGTGCTGTTGGATAACATATCAAAATTTTAAAATAAATACATAATAAAAAACGGTTTGGAAATCCAAACCGTTTTTTCTATTCTGTTATCATCTTTTTCATATACTCGTTTGCCGTGTTTTCCATTTCATCATCAAGCGGTGAAAGGAAAGAAAAATCAGGGTACTTCTTTTTTAAAGCCTTTGTTAAAATGATATCGCACAGTTGCGGGTTTTTCGGGAGCAGG
>CADBJA010000145.1 GCA_902794945.1 Oscillospiraceae bacterium | reverse complement strand
AGATATTCTCTTTCCATCTATCAAACGGGTGAGGGTGTCCCTCCCACAATTATTCATTATTCAATATTCATCATTCATTAAATTCTAATTTAGCCACCGTAAAGGTGGCGTAAATTAGAATTTGCCGCCTATTGCGGCAAATTCTAATAAAACTCTTGACAAATACTAAAAATATATTAAAATAGTAATTCAAGATTTAATTAACTATGTTATTTATATATAAGGGGTAAATTATGAATACGATTGCAGTTTTAACATCCGGCGGGGATGCCCCCGGTATGAATGCCGCTATCAGAGCGGTAGTGCGTTCCGCCATCGAAAAGGGAATGAGAGTGATGGGCGTGCGCCGCGGTTTTAACGGCTTGATGCACGGTGATATTTTTGAAATGACACTGCGCTCCGTGTCCAACATTATTGAAAGAGGCGGCACCATTTTATACACTGCCCGCTGTCCCGAATTCAGAACGGAAGAGGGCGTGCAAAAAGCGCTTAATACCTGTAAATACTTGGGTATTGAAGGCTTGGTGGTTATTGGCGGTGACGGCTCTTTCAGAGGGGCAAAAGAACTTTCCGAAAGAGGTCTCCCCACCATTGGCGTGCCCGGCACGATTGATAATGACATTGCGTGCTGTGACCGCACTATCGGTTATGATACGGCAATGAACACCATTGTAGAGATGGTAGACAGACTGCGTGATACTTCCGAAAGCCATGACCGTTGCTCCGTGATTGAAGTCATGGGCAGGCATGCGGGCTACCTCGCGCTCAACGGCGGCATTTCCGTGGGTGCCACCACCGTGCTTATTCCGGAATTTGAGTATGATTTTGAAAAAGATGTCATTGAGAGAATGAGAAGAACCCGCCGCACCGGTAAGAAAAACTTTATTATTGTTGCGGCAGAGGGAATTCCGGATAAAATTGAGCCGATGGCGGCAAAAATTGAAGAAGCCACCGGTGTAGAAACCAGATATACCAACTTAGGGCATGTGCAGCGCGGCGGTTCACCCACAGCGTGTGACCGGGTGCTCGGCTCTAAAATGGGTCATAAAGCGGTAGAACTGCTCTCGCAAGATATCGGCAACCGTGTGGTTGCACAAAAAGACGGTAAAATTGTTGATTTTGATATTTTTGAAGCGCTTAATATGCAAAAGCACATCACGGAATACGATTACCGCGTAGCGTTTGACATTTCTATCTAAAAAAAGCCCAATTGGGCTTTTTTTAGATAAAGCACAGCTGCGGTCAATGACCGCAGAATGAAGTCGGCGACAAGTCGCCTAATGAAGTCGCTTCGCTAATGAAGTATGCCTGTGGCATATGAAGTATTGGCTTCGCCAATATGAAGGGCGGGACACCCGCACTCGTTCCGCTGCGCTCTATTTATTAGTTGGGGTTCGCGTCAGCGAACAAATCTTAGCTGATTTAACGGTCTATGATTTACCAATTAATCGCCTCCCTCTGAGGAGGGAGGTGGCACACGATTGGTGTGCCGGAGGGAGAGAAATTAAAATGCGAAACTCTGTTTCGCCACCATAATTTCTCATTTCTCATTCCTAATTTCTCATTAAATAATGCGTTGTGTAACAACGCCACCACAATTTTACACTCTAAACTTCAAACTTCAAATTTAGATGAAGACTTTGCAATGAAACTAACATCCTATTTCAAAACTTCAGATCAGGGCAAACTGCAACGCGGCAGGTATGAACTGATTGATTTTTTAAAGGGTATCATGATTATCAGCGTGGTGCTCTATCATTTTGCGTGGGATTTGGCGGATATTGCGGGTTTTAAAGCGGTGGAGAGTTTTCTCGGCACCAATATCGCGTGGTATTGGCAGCAAATCAGTTGCGGCACCTTCATCTTTTTATCGGGTGTGTGTTGTCACTTTTCAAGAAACAATCTCAAAAACGGCGCCAAAGTGTTGGGTTTCGGCATTATCATTACGATTGTTACCTTTATTGCCGAAATCGTGATGAACGGTATGGGCTTTGGCGGTGTGTTTATTTGGTTCGGCATTTTGCACTTTATCGGGTGTGCGTGCCTTATCATGGGGTTATGTCAAAAGGGGTTTGATAAAGTCCCTGCATGGCTCGGCGCGCCGCTCGGTTTGGTGCTGTACTTGCTCACAAGAGGGGTATACATCGTGACCGAGAAAATCCCGGCGGGTTACATCGGGCTTACTTTCGGCGCACACGAGGCAGAGCGCTTGCGCCTCATTCAACTGCCACATGCGCTTTTTACCCATATCGGTATGGAATGGCTCGGGTTTGATACGTTCGGTTTTGCTTCTTCCGATTACTTTCCCATTATCCCGTGGATATTTTTGTTCCTTTCGGGCTACTATTTTTGGAACCTGATTAAAAATACGAAATTTCGGGAAAAGACCAATCATTTTGGCGTTCCCTTTATCAATACAATCGGCAGAAACACCCTGTGGGTGTACCTCATTCATCAGCCGGTGTTGCTGGTGATTACCGCCGGTATCGCACTCGCGTGCGGCAAGTTATAGTTTATATTAAAATAATATAAATTGCGGAGTTCGGGCTCTAAATCCTCCGCATGGGGCAGAAAAAATCCCAAGGTTTCTGCTCTGTAAATCAAAACCAAGGAGAAAAAGAATATGAAACAAAAACTTTTATCTGCAGCGGCAGATACGAAGCTGCTTTTTCGCAGCATTCCGCCCATTGTAACGGTTCTGTTCACCCTCTCGGTTGTGATGATGAACATACTCGCAAACAAAACGGTCTACCAAAATGATTGGATTGCGATTGATGGCGGTATCTTCGTATCGTGGCTGTCTTTTTTATGTATGGATGTGGTCACAAAGGCATTCGGACCGAAAGCATCCACCAAACTGAGCGTGTTTGCGATGTTTATTAATCTGTTTGCCTGCCTCATTTTTTATTTGGTCAGCATTATTCCGACTGAAGAGGATTTTTCGGCGTTCAATACCGTTATCGGCGGCACATGGTTTATTTTGCTTTCAAGCACGGTGGCGTTTCTTGCTTCTGCCGTGATTAACAACTTTTTAAACTGGGGTATCGGCAAAATTTTTGTTAAAAATCCCGATGGCAAACTCGCCTATGTCACCCGCAGTTATGTATCCACCTTTGTGGCACAGTTTTTTGATAACCTCATTTTTGCGATGTTAACCTTTATGGTGTTTGCCCCCATTTTTTGGGACGGTTTTCATTGGACTTTCACGCAGTGCGTGACCTGTTCACTGCTTGGTGCCGTGCTTGAGTTGTTGATGGAAGCGGTTTTCTCACCCTTTGGCTATATGGTATTAAAGCGTTGGAAAAAAGACGGTGTCGGCGAAGAGTACAGAAGAAGGGTGAGAGTATGAAAATTATTATTACAGGTTCTTCCGGCGGTATCGGCACAGCAGTGGCAATGCGCTTTTTATCGCTCGGTTACACCGTTTACGGGTTGGATTTAAAGTCCGCCGCCATCACGCATCAAAACTATATTCATTTTCAAACCGATATCAGAGACGCTGCCGCACTGCCCGAAATTGATGATGCGGACATTCTCTTTAATAACGCCGGTTTGCAAAATTGTGAAGATGATATTGAGAACAACCTTACCGGTACAATTTATGTTACCGAGAAGTATACTAACGCTTGCAAGTTGCGCGCGGTGCTGTTTAATGCCTCCGCCTCGGCGGTATCGGGACAGGAGTTTCCGCTCTACGCCGCCTCAAAAGCGGGGTTGCTCGGTTATATGCGCAATGTTGCCATTCGCCTTGCGCCTGCCGGTGCCGTGGTCAATGCTATCAGCCTCGGCGGGGTAGATACACCGCTCAATGAACGGGTAATGCGCGATGCCGATAGTTGGCAGAAAATTATGGATGTCACACCGCTCAAAAAGTGGATGACGACCGAAGAAGTCGCGGATTGGGTTGAGTTTTTAACGGTGAAAAACCGCTCCATGTCCGGTCAAAATTTAATTATAGACAATGGCGAGAAAGATTTAATACCGACCTTTGTGTGGCCGGAGGAAGAGTGAAAATATTGTGAAAGTGTCATATTTGCTTTGCAAATATGAAGGGGACACTCGCATTCGTTCCGTTGCGCTCTATGGGCTTCACTACATTCGCAAAGAAGAAAGAAAAAAGAAGGAAGAAGAAAGAAGAATGGTGGGCGAATCATATAAGTTTTTTTAATGATATATCAGGAGTTTAAAATGAATAAAAAAGTACTATCTTTAGTGCAAGGTGCCATGATTGCGGCACTGTATGCCGTGCTGTTTTATGCACAAGATTTTATCTTTCCCGGCACGGCATCTATGGCGGTGCAGTTTCGTGTGGCAGAGTTGATGTGCATTTTCGCTTTGTGGACACCGGCTGCTACACGGAGAGTAGCGATAAAGAGGTATTGGTTTATTTTGTCTGCTTTCACTCACCTTAGGCTTGTGAGAGTTGAACCCTGATAGGTTTCCATCGCCTCTTTTTGCAAAATATTTCGTTAAAACAGCTTGAAATGCGTCAGCATTCC
>CADBJA010000144.1 GCA_902794945.1 Oscillospiraceae bacterium | reverse complement strand
TTTCTACATTAATTTAGCATTTAGCATTTTGAATTTAGAATTTATTTTTCTTTCGAGCGAGCAAATTACGCCTTATGCCTTATATTGACTACCCCTCCGGGTGCTTTGCACCCACCTCCCCTCACAAAGGGGAGGCGTTAAGCGGTTTAAAATATAATTCTTTCTCCCCTCAAAACGCGTTGGTTAATCTCTTCGATGTCAGCCTTTGAGAGTTTGCTCACATCACTTTTGACCACGGCGGCGGCACCGGAACGGGTGCCGTTTTCTGCCGGCCTTGCACTGCGCACTGCCCGTGCCGCCTGCATACTGTTTTTCACACCCTGTGCCGTATACTGAATCACACCGCTGAGTATTTCATCAAAATGTGCATACTGATAAGCATCCCGCACGCTCATCCCGCTTTGCAATGCTGTCGAAAAGCGGTCGTTTTCAATCTCTTCTTCCAAAGAGAAGGCAGGGTACAAATCCTTAAGCGCATCCGCTTCCGCCTGCCAGTGTTCCACAATTTGTGCCTGCAGGCGTTCACTCTCTTCCGCATCGGGTGCGGTAGCGGTGTTGTTATCGGCGGCACCTTTCTCCGCTTTCTGTCCGGCGGCTTCGCCGTGGGGGTGAGTTTCTTGCAAAACCCGGTTTATCAACTCTTCCGGCGCTTCGGTACCGTATTTCTCATATAAGGCGTGCATCAGCGGCTCAAACTGCTCGCTTTTGGCGCGCAGGGCATCCCGCTCCGCCTCGACCTTTTTTGCATTTTTAAAGCGCTTATCAATCACGCGTTGCAAATCGGCTTGGTACTCATTTTTAAAGCGTTCTTTGAAGGAGTGATAACTCTCTTCCGTTCCCTCCCCGAGAGACGGTGCATGTGTCGCGCCTTTTGTAAACTCGGCTGAAGTTTGAGAGCCTACCTCATCTGCGGCGGCATCTGCCGCCTCGGCATTTATGGTTGAGGACGGTGCCGTACTCTCACCGTCAAACCACATCAAAAACATTTTTTTCATCACGGTTTCCTTTCTGTGTTGTTTGTGTTCATTATACCCGTTATGCGTTAGACTTGTTATTAGACTTCGCACTCTTTTATTTGCAAAAACGCACGGTAATCCTGCTCGATTAAATACAGGCACGCAAGGATGGTTTTGATAATATCATCCACACTTTTCACCCTTTCATAACGAAAGGATAGCGCCACCAACCCGCTCTCACGCATCATATGCAGGTGTGAGATTTCGCCTGTTTGCTCGGCATTCGTGCAAGCCAAAACCAATTCGTTTGCCAAAACCGAAACGGCGGCGCACACAATATCTTTACCATGCTCGGCATAGCCGGCGTGCCCCTGCATACGAATAGCAAAACGTGTTTCATCATTGCGGTATGTAATCTTCGTCATCCATGTCCTCCTGCATTTGCACAAGCGGTTCTGCCGCAAGCAAACGCGCATTTTCACTTAATAGTTGCAGCATTTTTTGCTTGCCGTTAAATTCCATTAACGACACTGCTGCCACTGCCTGCTCTGCTGCTGCCGGATTAAAGAACCCGTTTTGGAACAGTTCCATAATAAATTGGTTGTGTGAAATTTGATTAAAGGGTGATTGTTTTTGCGCGCTCACCTTAATATCGTATACCGGCTCTCTGTAACCGAGTTCCACGCCCATCACAGGTGTTATGGGTTGTGCCTTCATTGCCTCATTGCTAAAAGATAAAAAGTTGAAAGTTCCGTTCGGCGCAATGATGCGAAACACACGGCACTCATCATAAAACTGGCGGATAAGTTCGATAATCAACTCACACTCACGCACAAATGAGCGGTATGCCGCCTTCACGGTGTCACGCGAAAGTTTGTTGCCTGCCTCTTGCAACATAGAGATGGCACTTGCCGCCGTAACGCCGCTTACGGATGAGCCCTGGTTAAAATCACGGTTACCGGAAATCTCCTTGAGTTCTATAATTTTGCGCTCTCTGAAATCAATGAGCGAGGCATCCAACGATTGTACCGGCAACGGGTACACGGCAGTTTGCGGGTCACCCAATACCTCTACAAAATCTTTGGTGTAGTCCGCGAGTTCTTTGGTGTTTACCCCGCTGCCGGTTTTGGTTAAAAAGCGCGGTTTGGCAAGCAGGCGGGCATTAAATTGAATATTGGAATCGAGTTCATCAATGCTTTCTTGCGCATCCTTCATCACATCAATGTAGCCGAAACCTATGGGTGTGCCCTCTTCGGCATACAATACATCAAGCACAAAGGGATATTTGCCGTGGTCGTAATAACCTGTTTGTTTGTAATCGGCATCGTTTTCGGAGGCATACAAAATGCACTCACCCGCAAACTTGCAGTAGTGCAAAACGAGTTTGCCTGCCTCATTCCTTTTTTTGTAATACCAATCAATAACGGCAACTTTTTTAGTGGTATCCACAGCCGCATCGTAAATATAACGGCTCACATCTATTTGCGTGGAGGCGGATTGTAAATCCGCCTTCGGATACATCTGCTCCAAATCATCACGGTTAAACAAGTTCACATGAAAAATGTTCTGCGAATCCTGTATATCGGTAATGCCCGGCTCCCAAAACAGGTTAAGCAGGTCAATGCGTTTGATACAAATATCATCTGCCGCGGCATCCCAAAACACACCTTTTACACCGGTGCCGTGTTTTAATTTATACCACCACGCATCCGAATAAACCTGCTCATAGTTGTTTTTTTCAAGAATAGCGGGCACAATTTGCGAGAGTATACGGGCGCTTTCGACATCGCTCTCTTCCCCCGGTAAAATGGCGGGCTCGGGGTAATTATCCATCGCATCGGCGTGCTTGTTTAAAATGGAATTAAACAGCCAGCCGGAGGCGGGCAACTTGCCGCCGTCTCCACGGGTATAGTGCTGCCAATGGCGCATTTTAAACCACTGTTCGTTTTCAATGATTTTCTGTATAAATTCCGGAAAAGGCTGTGTTTTAAATTCTTTTCCCGTTGTGAAATTTCTGATTATGCCCTTATCCATATCAGCCTGAATGATATCTCCTTCGCCTGCTCCGTCAACTGCTTCGGGACATTCGACTATTGCAAGACCGATATTTATGGCATTTCTGTAAAATATCCTTGCAAAACTCTTTGCGATGACTATGGATATTCCGCTTGCCTTTATTGCGATTGGTGCGTGTTCACGGGAAGAACCGCAGCCGAAATTATATCCTGCAACAATTATATCCCCGTCCTTTACACGGCTCACGAATGTTTTGTCCAAATCCTCCATACAGTGGGAGGCAAGTTCCTTATGGTCGCTTGTATTGAGATAGCGAGCAGGAATTATAACGTCCGTATCAACGTTGTCATTATACTTTATGACTTTTCCCTCATACTTCATAGTTCATTACCTCCCATGGACTTGTTATTTTTCCTGTGACTGCACTTGCGGCGGCTGTTGCGGGGCTTGCAAGGTATACTTCCGATTCGGGGTGTCCCATACGTCCGACAAAATTTCTGTTGGTGGTAGTTATGGCTTTTTCTCCCTGTGCGAGTATTCCCATATGTCCGCCGAGGCACGGTCCGCAGGTAGGTGTCGAAACTGCCGCACCTGATTCAATGAATATCTCAATCAGTCCCATTCTCAGGGCATCAAGATATATCTGCTGTGTTGCGGGTATAATTATGACCCTTACATTTTCAGCGCATTTCCTGCCTTTTAAAATTTCTGCGGCGGCGATTAAATCCTCAAGTCTGCCGTTGGTACATGAACCGACTATGACCTGATTTATTCTTACATCATCTATTTCGCTGAAAGTCCTTGCATTTTCGGGCAGATGCGGAAATGCAACAGTCGGCTCGATTTCGGAAAGGTTTATATCTATTATTTCATCATACTGTGCATCTTCGTCAGCCTTGTATATAACAGGAGCTTTTGCACCGTGATTTGCAAGATATTCAAGAGTAAGGTCATCAACTGCAAATATTCCGTTTTTCGCACCTGCTTCAATTGCCATATTTGATATGCATAATCTGTCTGATACTGTGAGCGATTCAAGACCTTCACCGTCAAATTCAAGTGATTTGTACAATGCTCCGTCAACACCGATTCTGCCTATGAGATTCAGTATGACATCTTTTCCCGAAACGTATTTCCTCAGTTTTCCCGTGAGATTAATTTTTATCGCAGAAGGGACTTTAAACCATGCCTTTCCTGATGCCATGCCGAATGCCATATCCGTTGAGCCTACGCCTGTGGAAAATGCTCCGAGTGCGCCGTATGTACAGGTATGGGAATCCGCACCGATAACTGCATCTCCTGCGGTGACAAGACCTTTTTCGGGGATAAGTGCGTGTTCGATGCCCATTTTTCCGACATCATAGAAATGGGTGATATTTTTTTCCATGCAGAAATCACGGCACATCATGCACTGCTGTGCGGCTTTTATATCTTTGTTAGGTGCGAAATGGTCCATTACCATTGTTATTTTATCTTTGTCAAACACGCTGTCTTTTCCGAGTTTTGCAAATTCATTTATTGCAACGGGTGATGTTATATCGTTGCCGAGTACCAAATCAAGATTTGCAAGTATAA
>CADBJA010000143.1 GCA_902794945.1 Oscillospiraceae bacterium | reverse complement strand
ACCTCGCGATGTGAAACTTGCAAGTCGCTTTTGAGTTCGTCGGTAACTACGCCTCGGTGGACTTTCACCACAGAGCATTGATATGCCCGTCATACTAAAGAAAAAACCGCTCTTGCGAGCGGCTTTTTGAGAAAAAATTAAGTTTGAACCGAAATTACTTGAGTTCGATTTTAGCGCCAACTTCTTCAAGTTTTGCTTTCATCTCTTCAGCGTCAGCAGTCGGAACAGCTTCCTTCAAAGTAGCGGGAGCGCTGTCAACCAATGCCTTTGCTTCAGCAAGGCCAAGACCGGTGATTTCACGAACAGCCTTAATAACCTTAATCTTTGTAGCGCCAACATCAGCAAGAACAACATCAAAGTTGGTCTTCTCTTCTGCAGCAGCTTCGCCGCCTGCAGGGCCTGCTACTGCAACTGCAGCTGCAGCTGTTACGCCAAATTCTTCTTCGATAGCACTAACGAGTTCGGATAACTCGATAACAGTAAGCGTTTTGATTTCTTCAATCATCGCTGTAATCTTTTCTGATGCCATTTTAAATTACCTCCAAAATAAAGTTAAATTTTAATTTTTGTCCTGCGCATTATTCGGCAGGGGTCTCCTCTGCGGGAGCTTCTTCTGCCTTTGCCTCTTCGGCGGGAGCTTCTTCAGCCGGTGCTTCCTCAGCGGGAGCCTCTTCAGCCGGAGCTTCTGCGGCAGGTGCAGCCTCTTCGCCCTTATCTACAACAGCCTGTACGGCTCTTGCGAGTTTCGCGATAGGTGCATTAAGCACATTGCAAAGCATGGAAAGCAATACTTCTCTTGTGGGAAGTGTTGCGAGCTTTTCAACGGTTGCAAGGTCAACAACAGCGCCATCCATAAATCCACCCTTAATTGAGAATGAATCTACTTTCTTGGCATAGTTACCGAGAATTCTTGCAGCAGCCGTGTAATCATCTTCACTGAATGCAACAGCGGTAGTGCCCTTGAAAACATCATTTAATTCACCGAGTTCTGCATTTTCTGCCGCTCTGCGAAGAATGGTGTTTTTGAGAACCACATAGCGCACATTTGCTTCACGAAGTTCTTTACGAAGTTTGGTATCGTCTTCTACACTAATACCTTTGTAGTCAACGACAACGCCTGCAATAGAACCCTTGAACCAATCGGTTACTTCGGCAACTTGTTGCTTTTTGAGTTCAAGTATTTTTTCGCTTGCCAATCTAATTTCTCCTCTCTTGTTTTCTTGATCTACAAAAGAAATGCTTTCCCCAAATGATGAGGAAAGCAGACATACACATAAATAATATATTCATAAGTATGCTCATCCTCGGTAGGCAGCCCGAAGGCTTTACGACTACTCACCTACTGTCTTTGGTAGAACAGATGTATTGTATCACACAGCGTGCGCCGTGTCAATACCTAAATTATTCGGCAGCTGCAGCAGCTTTTGTGCCGAGCTTATTCGGGTTGCAGCGAACGCCGGGACCCATGGTAGATGCAACGGCGCAGGATTTTACATACTGACCTTTGAGTGCTGCGGGACGCGCAGCGATAACTGCATCTAACAGTGTGTTGAGGTTTTCAAGGAGCTTCTCAGCGCCGAAAGAAACCTTACCGATGGGGCAGTGAATGATGTTGGTTTTATCGAGTCTGTACTCGATTTTACCGGCTCTTGCCTCTTCAACAGCCTTGCCTACATCGGGAGATACGGTACCTGCCTTGGGGTTCGGCATCAAGCCGCGGGGACCAAGGATTTTACCGAGACGACCAACAAGACCCATCATATCGGGAGAAGCAACGGCAACATCAAAATCGGTCCAACCGCTTTGGATTTTAGCAACCAAATCATCGGCACCGGCTTCAATTGCGCCTGCAGCCTTAGCAGCCTCTACCTGGTCGTCACGGCGGCAGAATACAACAACTCTGACATCTTTACCGGTACCGTGAGGCAATACAACTGCACCTCTTACCTGTTGGTCTGCGTGACGAGAGTCAACACCGAGTCTGATATGTGCTTCCACAGTTTCATCAAACTTTGCGGTAGCCGCCTTGATAACGGTTTCAAGGGCTTCGTCACAATCATATAATTTATTTCTGTCTACCAGCTTTGCGCTTTCGACATATTTTTTACCATGTTTCATTTGTGTTCCTCCATAAAGTGGTTAATCGGATTTTTTATAATTCCTCCCACTATCAGTCAAAATTGACCTGAGAGTATATATAATATTAAAAACTTAATTACCGTTATACTTACTCGGCAACGGTAATGCCCATGCTGCGAGCCGTGCCTTCAATCATAGACATAGCGGACTCTAAGTTAGCAGCATTTAAGTCAGGCATTTTGGTTTCAGCGATTTTTTGAATCTGCTCTTTGGTAATGCTGGCAACCTTGGTTTTGTTCGGTTCGCCGGAAGCAGTTTCAATACCGCACGCCTTTTTAATCAGAACCGCTGCGGGCGGAGTCTTGGTAATAAAGGTGAAGGAACGGTCTTCATAAACCGTGATCACCACGGGAATGATAAGACCGATATCATTCTTTGTGCGTTCGTTGAAATCCTTTGTGAAAGCTACGATGTTGACACCGTGCTGACCAAGTGCAGGACCTACCGGGGGAGCCGGGGTCGCCTTACCAGCCGGAATCTGAAGCTTAATTAAGCCTACAACTTTTTGAGCCATTTTATAGCACCTCCATCATTCGTGGTAGTGGCGGGAGTACCGATTTCGATAAACCCTCCCACAGTGGAACTTGCGTTCCGTTTGAGCGTTTTCACGCTGCATTTACTTGTGTTTGCCTGAATTAGTCTTCACTCTTTGCCAATTCAAGCTGATTTAGTTGAAACTCTACCGGAGTTTCTCTGCCGAACATGGAAATAATTACTCTTACGAAATTATTTTCCGTGTCAATCTCGGCAACTTTGCCGCTGAAGCCGACCATGGTACCGTCAATTACATTTACGGTATCGCCTACGGCGTAGTTCACTTCAACGACCTTGCTCTCAACGCCCATACGAGCGACTTCCTCATCCGTGAGCGGAATCGGCTTGCTGCCGGGGCCTACAAAGCCGGTACAACCTCTGATGTTACGCACAATGTACCAAGTGTCATCGTTCATGACCATTTTGACCATAACATAACCGGGGAACAGTTTGCGCTCTACCTCTCTGGTTTTATCATCCTTAATCTCGGTAACGGTTTCCATGGGAACCTTTACTTCGGGGATTAAGTCTCTTAAACCGCGGTTGTCAACCACCTTTTCGATGTTGGTAGCAACTTTGTTTTCGTAACCCGAATAGGTATGAACCACATACCATTTTGCTTGCTCTGCCATAACTACCTCCCGCTAAACTTATGAAGCAGTAGTCGCCTCAGTAGTTTCGGATTGAGCCTCGGTGACCTCATCGAGAGCCTCTTGAGATGTTTGTGCATCGGTTCCGTCACTTGCGGCAGTGGTGGTTTTGTCTGCTGCCAGGTTTTTAACGCCCTTTAAACCTAAGGTCATACCCTGGTCAAACAAATAAATCACAGCTGCGGCAATCGCAACGACGATGATAACAATGACGGTGTTTCTGAACACGGTCTTGCCATCGGGCCAAACAATTCTCTTGACTTCACTCCAAAAACCTTTGAACCAGGAAACAACTTTGTTAGGTTTTTTACTCTTGTTGGAAGTTTTCTTGTCGGAAACCTTCTTTTCAGTATCCTTAGCCATGATTGTTCCCCCTTCAATTACTTGGATTCGCGGTGGAGAGTATGTTTCTTGCAGAATCTGCAATACTTGTTCATCTCCAAACGCTCAGGAGTGTTTTTCTTGTTTTTGAACTTGTTGTAGTTCCTTTGCTTGCACTCTGTGCATGCCAAAACAATTTTTGTTTGCATTTCGCGGCACCTCCCGTTTTACGGAAAAATTTTTTTGTTGATACATTACTGTATCGCCTTTCGCCTACCTCAAAAAAGGCTCACAAGAAAAAAGCCCCTTTTTCGAGGTACGCATAGTTTATCACACTTCCTTGCAGTTGTCAACCATTATTTTTATTTTTATTTTATATAAGTAGAAAATATCTTCTGTTAAGTAAAAAACAAGGAAAAGAATCTTTCATAAGCCTATCAGCCTATTGGCGAATGGTTTGATTGTAAAACATTATATTTACTTTCATCGAATCTGACTACCCCTCCGCCGACTTTGTCGGCACCCTCCCCTGACAATGGGAGGCATTAAGCGGTTGAGATTGTAAAATATTATATTTACTTTCATCAAATCTGACTACCCCTCAGTTGCCTTTGGCAACAGCTCCCCTGACAAGGGGCGCCGTTAAGCGGTTAGGATTGTAGAACATCCAATTTAGTTTCTTCGTTTTGCTCGCTCCGCGAGCCTAAAAAAATTAAAGCACTGAAATTTAGATTAAATCTGTGCAAAATCAGAGCGAAGCGGAACGGGAGCGGGTGTCCCGCCCTCAATTCTTCATTCTTCATTTTTCATTTTTCAATCGAGTAGGGCGGATTTAACCGCCCTCTCACACCACCGTGCATGCCGTTCGGCACACGGCGGTTCAATTCAAAATTAAATATGTACTCTTTGGTAG
>CADBJA010000142.1 GCA_902794945.1 Oscillospiraceae bacterium | reverse complement strand
CGCCTGCCTAAAGCGTTGCTATGCAACGCGTCGCTAAAAACTGAAAACTGAAAACTGAAAACTGTAAATTCTTGTTTAGCACCGCTAAACAAGAATTTAAGAAAGGAGAAAACAATGCCTGCAAAAACACAAGCAAAACAAACAAGAACCATTAAACTCTTTAAAGGCAAGGGCTACGAGGCACCGGTGCAAGTTTGGCTCAATGGTGTCAGGTACAGTATCCCGCGCGGCAAAGAGGTAGAAGTTCCCGTGGGGGTTGCCGAAATCATTGACAATTCTCAAATTCAAAAGAATGAAGAGATGATGTTTTTAGCGAAAGAGAACGCATAATGACTCTTTCGTAACATAACAGTGCCGCTCACCGGTGCATTCAAACACACGGACAGATACAAAGAGAAAAAGAGCGTGAATCGAACACCGGTTTGCGGCGCTGTAACAGCAAAAGGAGGGGACAGGGAATGACCATTCGTCACATCATACAAGCCGTATCCCGCTTGCGGGATACGCCACTGAGCGAACAGGCAAAAATTGACTGCCTCTCGGAACTCGACTGCAAAATTTATGAAGATATTATTTTGCGCCACGAAGGTGCCGAAGCCTACACCGCACACGATACGAGCGGAAAAACGGTACACCGCACTTTTCCGTACACAACGGATACACAGGAATTGATTGCCCCGCCCCGCTTTCAAAAAATGTATGTGTATTACCTGTGTATGGAAATTGATTTGGCACTCGATGAAATCGACAGATATACGAACGATTTAATCCTTTTTAACGATTTATATAACGCCTTTGCGGCGCATTACAATGAAACCCATATGCCGCTGCACGAGGGTAAAATCATAACCGCACCAAAGTATATAAGGAGGGATGCAGATGCACTCCGAGATACATAATATCCGCAAAGAGCAGGTAACCGTCAGTGGGTTTAAAGGGCTTAACCATACGGATATTACTCTGCCGGGGGAGTGGTATGATATGTGCAATATTTGCGATATTTACAGCCCGTTGCTTACCCCGCGCGCAGAGCGTGTGAGTATAGCGGATTTACCCGGTCAGGTAAGTGCGGTAATGCGCAAAAACGGTTTGTATTACTACTCTGCCGCCGACGGGATATACTGCTATGCGCCGCAGGGGGATAATCCGTTTTCCGGGCAGTCTGAAGAAAAAAACGTGCGCATTTTTGAAACCGCCGACCGCTACCGCTTTACGGAAATGGGTGAGAGCATTCTGTGCATGGATGAATCATCAAATGCCTGCCACCTTGCCATAGAAAACGGCACGGTGGAAACCCTCGGTAACGGCGCGCATTATGAATACCGTTCGTATGCGCACTTTAGCGGGGAGGACGATGTACAGGAGACCGTCGCTTACCTCAACCGTCACAATGTGCTCTACCGCAGTATGAACGGTGATGTGCTCAAGCACCTGACCCGTGAGGGCAACAAGTGGTATGACCCTGCGGCGGCGGAACTGCTCAACATCTGCTTCACCTATGAGGTGGAAACGGAAGAGGGCACCCATTACATTTTCGGCGATACCGGGCACCGATACAATCCCGCTGCACCGCCGGCATTTGCGGACTCTCGCTATTTTTTGGGGACAGATAATAAGTTTTATTATTATAATAAAGATTCTGCTTCCGCCTACGAGATTGTCGCACCGAATGTGGCAATTTTTTTGCGCAAAGGGTTGCAGGAGGAGGGCATCAACTATCCGTCATTGAGCGCGGGCGACTATATGCGTCTGTCGGTCGGCTATGCGATGAACTATAACCATATTTCGCAAGATTACCATATTTATCCGACCAAAGAACAGCCGCTGTTTGAAAATGTGCTGTTGCGTGTAAACCGTGTCATTCACTGCAATGAGCAAACGGGAGCCGGCTGGTATGCGCAGGGGTGGGAATACTGCATAGTGGTCGATTACAGTACCGCGTTGGTAACGGCGCTCGGCAAAGCGGATTTGTTTGCCAACAGCACTTCTTACACGGAACTGACCGACTATACAATTACCGACCCGCATGCAGACAGGGGCAGGCAACAAATTTACCCGCGCTTTGTCAAAATTGAAAGCCCGTTTCCGGAACTGAGTGCGCCCGTAGAGCACAATAACAGAATTTGGGGTGCCGACAATCGGGATAACACGCTCAAAGCGAGTGCCCTGGGCAACTTTAAAAACTGGGATGATTACAGGGGGCTTGTTTCGGATTCATATACGGCTTCCGTCGGCTCGGACGGTGCTTTTACCGCCTCTTGCGTGCTGTATGAACAAATATACTTTTTGAAAGAAAATGCGTATACCTGCGTATACGGCACACGCCCGGCAAACTTTACGCTGAATACGGTCAATGACTTTGTCGGTGTTGACACACAGGGGGCGCACAGTTTGCAGGTGATTAACGAAGCGGCGTATTATATGGCGTGTGACGGCAATGTGTACCGATTTGACGGCACGCACGCCGTGTGTATTTCCGCCGCCCTCGGTATGCAGGCGTATGCGCCGCTGTGCTCCGCACATTCCATGAAAAAGTATTACTTGTTGGTTGCGGATGAGAGCGGAAATAGGAAACTGCTTGTGTATAACACCCAAACCGGTTTTTGGTTTTGTGAAGACGGTGAGGATATAGCGTGTATTTTCAATCTCAGAGAAACGCCCTGCGCGCTCATCCAAAGCGAAGTGTTAAACGCGCAGGCATGGCACAGCGAATTGATGGCGATCGAACAGCGCCTGCCGGCAAACACCGCGCAAAACGGTGTGCATTGGTGGTGCGAGAGCGGGCTTTTGGGTTTCGAGTACGATGAGCAACAGTATATTTCGGATTTAAAACTGCGCTTTGAGAGTGAAGAGGGCGCGGCAGTGAGTGTATTTGCCAAGTACGGCAGTGATACCGCCTACACCCGGCTTGCCACATACTTCTCTGCCCAAAAAGGGGTATACACCAAAAAGATTCCGCTCAAGCGTTGTCCCTATATGCGCTTAAAAATTGCCGGCACCGGTTTTAGCAAAATTTTTAGCGTCAGTTATAAATTTTCGAAAGGAAGTGAGCGCTGATGCCGACATTTAAAGCCGGTTTTGTGCAACCGCAGCCGGATAAAACCGATACGGAGAATTTGGCGGCGTTAACCGAAGCCTATAACAATTTGGTGCAAACGCTCGGCTACACGCTCAACCATTTGGATGAAGAAAACCTGAACGATTCCGTATTGCAACATCTCACAGGGCAGGAGGGGGAACATGGCTAAAGTAACCGATATGAACAGCGCGGCACGCGTGCTCGGGGCAGCGGCGCCGCAGTATAAAACAAGTGATGCCACCAAGCGCGCTTACGCCGCTTTAAAAAATGCGTATTCAAACCGGAATAGTTGGTCTAAGCGCATTCGCACCAACATAAAGCGTTTGTACGCGATGGGCGATTTTGACCCGAACAAGAGCGCCTATTACCAAAACGCCTACCATTCGTTAAAACAAGCGTACCAAAACACAGGCAAGCGGGATATGCTCAATGCGGCAGCCACTGCCACCGCAAACACCGGCGGGCTTGCCAACTCTTACGCCGCTACGGCGGCAAATCAGGCGTATCAGGCGCGTTTAAGCGAACTTGCCGGCAAAGTGCCGGAACTCTATACGGCGGCAGAGAGCGAATTCACGAACCGCAAAAACAATCTCGCCGGTGTGATTGCCATGCAACAGCAAGCACAGCAGGAGGGGATTGAAAAAGCCAAGTTCATGGTAGATACGCAGCGCGCATTGGATGCGGCGCGCTACAATGCCGCCAAATATGCCGACAGTGCCGCCCGTAACACCGCAAAACTGTGGTGGCAGCGCTACATGGCAACCCATTAAGGAGGCAGTATGGCTCGTTTAAATAATGCAAGTGAAATCTATGCATATTTGAGTGCGATGCAGGTGCCGCCGTGGCAAACGCCCGCTTCCTTGAAACGCTCGTATCAGAGCACAACGGCGGGTGAAAAACTGTATGAGCCGGTAAGAAATACTGTTTTGCGGCAGTACGGCAATTATCAGCCGGTGCAAAAAACGGCACAGTACAAACAATTAGTAGAGCATTATAACAGGGAGTATTTAAACAATGCTTTGGCAGCGGCAGGGCAGGTGAAAGCCGTCCTGCCGGGTGCCGGTGCTTATGCCGATGCCGTGAATACCGGTATGTTAAATGCCTACATGGCACAGAGGGGTGCCGCTATGCCGGCGCTACTCGGTGCAGCACAGCAAGCGTACGAAAGTGATAAAAAAGCAAAGGCAGATGCCGTACAGGCGATGCGTGCGCAAAAGCGTATGTACACAAAAGCGGCACGCACTTTGTTTCACAAACAGTTGCAGGCTGTGCGCAAAGAGGCAGAGTCAAAACAGCAGGCACATGCGGCACAGGCGAAGGCACTCGAGCAACTGCTCACCAAGCGCCTCGCATATGAAAAAGCACTTGCGAAAAGAAAATAAATAAACGCCGAAGGCTCGCCTTCGGCGTTAAGAATTTAATGAATGATGAATATTGAATAAGAACCTGCCACAAAGTGTCAGAACCTTGGCGTTCGCATAACTACCGTTA
>CADBJA010000141.1 GCA_902794945.1 Oscillospiraceae bacterium | reverse complement strand
ACATTGTACCATATCTTTACAAAGAAATTTCCTTTTTTGGTTCAAATGTATTTACAACGCAGAGCGTTAAAAGGTATATATTTAAAATAATTCTTTACAAAGTAATATCTTTGTGCTATAATTCAAATACTGCCGTTTTTCGGTTGATTGCGTATGCCCAAAATGTGTATTTTTTACACGGGAATCACTGTTGCTTTCAGCTGAGAAACCGGAGAATAATTTAAAGGAGTGAATCATCATGACACAACAAGAAAAGAATGCTATCATCGCCGAGTACGCAACTCACGATGGCGATACCGGTTCTCCGGAAGTACAAATTGCCGTACTCACCAAGAGAATCAACGACCTTACCGAGCATTTAAAGATTTACAAGAAGGATAACCATTCCCGCCGTGGTCTTTTAAAGATGGTAGGTCGCAGAAGAAATCTTTTAGCATACCTCAAAAAGGTTGATATTGAGAGATATCGTGCACTTGTTAAGAGATTAGGTCTTCGTAAATAAGAGCGCATTTTGCAGACGAAACCGTGCGTTTCGTCTGCATTTTGACTTTTTATTTTAATATTTTAAGAAAATCTAAAAGAAAGGATTATTCGGAGCCACTGTGCGTTAGCCGCAAATGATGTGCTTGAATTTCAAACATATCATTTGTTGCTAACTCGGCTCCGAGGTAAAAAAACATGGCAATGTTTGAAGAAATGAAGTTTGTAAACTTCAGAAAATTTGAAACCGAACTTGCCGGCAGACCCCTTGTGGTTGAGACCGGTAAAATGGCACAACTCGCCGGCGGTTCCTGCTTAATCCGCTACGGTGAAACCGAAGTGCTTTGTAATGCCACTGCATCTGCAAAGCCCAGAGAGGGTGTAGACTTCTTCCCCTTGAGTGTGGATTTTGAAGAGAAGTTATACTCTGTGGGTAAAATCCCCGGTTCCTTCGGCAGAAGAGAGGGCAAACCGAGCGATAAAGCCATTCTCGCTTCTCGCGTGATTGACAGACCCATTCGTCCGCTGTTCCCGAAAGATATGAGAAACGATGTGGGCGTTGTGGCAACCGTGATGAGCGTTGACCCCGATTGCAGCCCCGTGATTACCGCTATGATTGGTGTATCTATCGCCATTTCCATTTCCGACATTCCGTGGGACGGCCCGATTTCCGGCGTAGAAGTCGGTTTGGTAGAGGGTGAAATCGTTATCAACCCGACCGCCGAGCAGGAAGAAAAGAGCGAAATGAAAATTACCGTTGCTTCTACCGACTCTCTTGTCGCTATGATTGAAGCAGGCGCCAACGAAGTGGCGGATGAAGATGTGTATGACGGTATTATGAAGGGCCACGAAGCCAACCAAAAGATTGTAGAGTTCATCAAGGGGATTCAAGCGGAAATCGGCAGAGAGAAATTTGCGTTTGAGTCCAACGACCCGGACCCCGAAATGTACGAAGCTGTCAAAGAGTTCTGCATTGAAGATGTGAAAAAAGCACTCGATACCGATGATAAGAGAGTGCGTGATGAAGCCTTAAAGCCGATTTATGAAGCGGTACACGCAAAGTTTGATGAAATCTATCCCGAACAGGAAGAAAAGTTAGAGGATTGCCTCTACAAACTGCAAAAGTTCATCGTGCGCCGTTGGCTTCTTGATGAAGGCAAGCGTGTGGACGGCAGAAACATCAACCAAATCCGTCCGCTCGCGGCTGAAGTAGATGTGCTTTCAAGAGTGCACGGCTCCGGCTTATTCACCAGAGGGCAAACCCAGGTGTTGACCGTTGCCACCCTCGGCAGTGTAGATGCCTCTCAAAAGCTTGACGGTATTGATAATGAAGATAAAAAGAGATATATTCACCACTACAACTTCCCGTCCTACTCCGTAGGTGAAACCAGACCTTCCAGAGGACCGGGCAGAAGAGAAATCGGTCACGGTGCGCTTGCCGAAAAAGCGCTCTTACCGGTGATCCCGTCTGTAGAGGAATTTCCCTACACCATGCGTTTGGTATCTGAGGTGGTATCTTCTAACGGTTCTACTTCGCAGGGTTCCATTTGTGCTTCCACTTTGGCACTGATGGCAGCGGGTGTGCCGATTAAGGCACCGGTAGCCGGTATCTCCTGCGGTTTGATTACCGAGGGTGACCGTTTTATGACGATGGTCGATATTCAGGGTCTTGAAGATTTCTTCGGCGATATGGACTTTAAAGTGGCAGGTACACACAAGGGTATCACCGCGATTCAAATGGACTTAAAAGTACACGGTCTGACCCCCGCTATTATTAAAGAAGCGCTTGAAAAGACCAGGCTTGCAAGATATGAGATTATTGATAAAGTGCTGCTCAAAGCCATTCCCGAACCGAGAAAAGAGCTTTCAAAGTATGCACCCAAAATGTTTACCATTAAAATTGACCCCGAAAAGATTGGTGATGTTATCGGTAAGCAGGGTAAAGTCATTCAAAAGATTCAAGCGGACTTCGATTGCGAAATCAGCATTGAAGAGGACGGCAGCGTCTTTGTGGCTGGTCTCGACACCGACAAGTGCCAGGGCGCTATCGCTTGCATTGATACCATTGCCAACGACCCCGTACCGGGTACCATTTATAACGGTGTTGTAACAAGACTGATGAGTTTCGGTGCGTTTGTGGAAATCGCACCCGGTAAAGAAGGTCTTGTGCACATCAGCCATTTAGATGTTAAGCGCACCGAAAAGGTGGAAGATGTGGTTGCCGTAGGCGACCAGATTATGGTTAAGGTGCTTGAAATTGATGACCAGGGCAGACTCAACCTTTCGAGAAGAGAAGCCCTTATTGAGATTGAAGGCTTGACCCCCGAAAACGATTTGAGTGAAGAAAAACCGCGTAATAAACGCAGACCTCACGGTAATCGCAGACCGAGAAATTAGCAAAAAACGGAGAGGCATTCCTCTCCGTTTTTTTGCAGTTGTTTGCTCCGCAAACAGTTGTCGGCAAACCGACAGTTGCCGTGCTACGCACGGCAGTTGCAGGCAGAGCCTGTGCAAGACAAGGGGACGGTTCCTCTGTCTCGTTTTTTAATCCTTGCATCAAAAGACAAAAAGTGGCAAGACAGAGGAACCGTCCCCTTGTCTTGCACGAGGTGTAACTGTGAACGAAGTGAACAACCGACAAACGCAGTTTGTAAAAATATATTGTTTTTTTATAAATTTCAATTTATAATAATAGTATAGATACACAATATAACAGTGGAGGCGATGTGTATGAAAAAAGTCATCAGTATGCTTTTAATTTGTGTGAGTTTGCTCACCGTGTTTGCCGTGGGGCTCGTGCCGGCAAATGCCGCCAATGTTGTGGCAGAGGCAAGCGCGCAAAAAAATATGGATGATTTTATCAAGTTCTTGAAAAGCGAAGGCGTTTACACGCAAAATGAGTATTATGTTTTTAAAGACAAAGATTACTACGAAAACAAAACAACCGTAACGCCGTATTACTATTATTATAATGACGGGCATATTTTGCTCTATAATAAGGTAGAATATCCGAAAACCCATGTAAAAGTGAGCATTACCTTACCCGCAAAGTACAACGGCAAAGCCCTTTTTACCGTGGATTATGAAGATGATGCCGGTGAAACATTTACGATGAGCGCTACCGTTGTGGCGGCAAATTATAACGGTACCAACGCCGTGTTCAAAAAAGATAAGGGCAATACGAACGAGAGTTTGGAAACGCTTAATGCCTCTGCTAACCGTATGGCAAAGCTCGCCTTTGTTACCGATGATAATACCGTATATGCCCAACACCGTAATGAAACGGGTATCACCGGTTTCGGCTTCCCCGGTATGTGCCGCAAGCATGTCTATTTCCCGACCGTGGCACCGGCGACCTTTGTTGCTAACGGTGCGGTGAAAGGCACTTGCCACTGGTGCGGCAATTGCATTACGCAAAAAAATATTGCCAAAATTGCACTCGTCAGCCCGTCCAAAACCGCATTTTACTATAACGGTAAGGCGCAAACCCCTGTTATTACGGTAAAAGATGCGAAGGGGAATACCCTTAAATACGGCACCGATTACACACTGGTGTATTCTTCCACCAACCGCAAGGCGATCGGCAAATATGCCGTGAAAGTAAAGTTTAAGGGCAATTATGCCGGCAGCGCGTTGTTGTATTACACCATTAACCCGGCAAAACCCGGCATCAGTTCCATTGCCGCCGGCAAAAAGGCGCTGACACTGAAATGGAAAAAGGCAGCCGGTGTATCCGGTTACCAAATTCAGTATAGCACTAATGCAACATTCAGCGGTGCCAAAACCGTTACGGCAAAAGGGGCGGCAACCCTTGCGAGAACCATTACCGGTTTGGCATCGGGCAAAACTTACCATGTGCGCATTAGAAGTTATAAAGCCACCACCTTTAATAACCAAAGCCTTTACATATATTCCGGTTGGAATTATGCGAAAGCGGTAAAAGTAAAATAAATCATAATTTAAGCAGATAGCAGGTAGCAGTTAGCGGTTAGCGAAAGGGCGACACATTCGCACTTGATAATATTAGTTTAGATTTAATCTAAATTTGGCTTAAATATGCGCAGAATAGATATTCTCTTTTCATCTATCAAACGGGTGAGGGTGTCCCTCCCACAATTATTCATTATTCAATATTCATCA
>CADBJA010000140.1 GCA_902794945.1 Oscillospiraceae bacterium | reverse complement strand
CGAATAAAACTACTTAGCAAAAACTGCTATGCACCCTAAAATCGGCAGATTTTTTGTCAGAATAAAGCAAAATAGTCGCTTAAGGCTGACGCCTAAGCGGCTATTTTAATGCAATTATGGCGAAAAAGATGCGATTTGAGGGCTAACCTTCGTTACGAGGACTCACCTTTCACCCTTTCCCCGGTTTTGTTATGCCGTTACCACGCCGGCGGCTTTTTGCAGCCCTAATTTTTCCACGGCGTCTTTACGCATTTGGTATTTTAATATCTTGCCGGCGGCATTCATCGGGAACGCATCCACAAAATCCACATAGCGCGGCACCTTGTGGCGCGCCATGCTCGCACCGACAAACTCTTTCATCTCCTGCTCGGTCATGGTTTCGCCTTCTTTTAAGATAACGCACGCCATAATCTCTTCACCGTACTGCTCATCCGGCACGCCGATGACCTGCACATCGCTCACCTTCGGGTTGGTGTAAATAAATTCCTCAATCTCTTTCGGGTAAATATTTTCACCGCCGCGAATAATCATATCTTTTAATCTACCGGTGATTTTGTAATTACCGTCCGGCATACGGCAGGCAAGGTCGCCCGTGTGTAGCCAACCGTCCTTATCAATCGCGGCAGCGGTTGCCTCGGGCATTTTGTAGTAACCTTTCATAATATTGTAGCCCCTTGCCACAAATTCGCCGGTCACTTCATCCGGACAATCTTCACCGGTTTCGGGGTCCACAATTTTGCACTCAATCTCCGGCATTGCTCTGCCGACGGTTGTTACGCGCACTTCGAGCGGGTCATCGGTCGAGCTCATGGTACAGCCCGGGGATGCCTCGGTTTGACCGTAAACAATCACGATTTCTTTCATATTCATTTTATTGACCACATCCTGCATGGCGCTGATGGGGCAAGGGCTGCCCGCCATAATGCCCGTGCGCATATAGGAAAAGTCGGTTTTCGGAAAATCGGGGTGCTCTAAGAGCGCAATAAACATCGTCGGCACACCGTGAAAAGCGGTAATATGCTCATTGTGAATGCACGCAAGCGAGGGCTTGGGTGAAAAGTACGGAATGGGCAGCAAGGTACCGCCGTGCGTCATGGTCGAGGTCATGGCAAGCACCATACCGAAGCAGTGGAACATCGGCACCTGTATCATCATTCTGTCGGCAGTGGAAAGGTCCATTCTGTCACCGATGCATTTGCCGTTGTTCACAATATTATAGTGCGTGAGCATGACACCCTTCGGGAAGCCTGTGGTACCGGAAGTGTATTGCATATTACAAACATCATCGGGTTTTACGGCAGCCGCGAGCGCATACACCTGCTCTTTATTGACTTGTGAAGCGCGCTCTAAGGCTTCATTCCATTCAAGGCAACCCTTTTGGCGGAAACCGACGGTAATCACATTTCTCAAGAACGGCAGGCGCTTGGCGTGCAGCGGTGCGCCGGGCTTGGTGTTTGCAAGTTCCGGGCAAAGCTCTGCCACAATACCGCCGTAAGAAGTGTCTTTCGCGCCCTCGGTAATAACCAACGTGTGTGTATCGGACTGTTTTAACAAATACTCAAGTTCGTGAATTTTATAAGCGGTGTTGACCGTAACGAGCACGGCACCGATTTTCACCGTTGCCCAAAAGGTGATAAACCACTGCGGCACGTTGGATGCCCACACTGCCACATGGCTGCCGGCTTTTACGCCCATAGAGATAAGCACGCGGGCAAATTCATCCACATCATCCCGAAACTCGCTGTAAGTGCGGGTATAATCGAGAGTGGTATATTTAAAGGCATATTGGTCGGGAAATTCCTCGACCATTCTATCGAGCACTTCACCGAATGTTTTTTCAATCAACAAATCCTTTTTCCACACAAAGCGCCCCGTGTGCGCATTGTTGAAATATAAGGTTTTCTCATTTTTGGAAGTATCGCTAAACTGCTTCATAAAATTGACAAAGTGGGAGAAGATAACCTCCATTTCATCAATCTCCGCAAGCCAGCGCGGGTCCCACACGAGGGAGATAAAGCCGTCAAAATTCACAGAGCGCAGGGCAAGCATAATGTCTTTAATCGGTAACTCACCCTCGCCGATTAAGCAGTGCTCTACCCCGTTTTCACCCTTTTTGGTATCGGTCATATGCACGTGTTTGACATATGCGCCTAAATTTTTAATCACTTCTTCCGGTTTTTCGCCGGTGGACCCGTAGGCGGCGCTCACATTCCACAATGCCGCGAGAAAATCGCTCGCAAAGTTTTCAAGAATGTCACGCAACACAAGGGTATGCGCAAACATACCGCTCGTTTCTATTAAAATCACCACATTTTTGCTTTCCGCATCGGGAAGCACGGTTTCTAAAATACGGGTGATAAAGGCAAAATTTTGCTCTGTCTTTTCTTCCGCCTTTGCCCTCACTCTCACATACGGAATATGCATTTTACCCGCAAGTTCGAGGCATTTTGTAATTTCTTCTACCGTGCCCGCTTCGTTTGCTTCATCCGACAAATCGCTCACGGAATCCATGCAGGGGATTTTGAGTTTCTTTTCATATAACGTGCGGCGGGTAGAAGCAACGGCATAATCATTAAACGCACCGTCTTCTCCCGAAAACATACGGTTGTAGATGTTGTGCAGTTCTATGCCCTTGAACCCCAAATATACGGCGGCATCGCAAAACTCATCAAAACTGTAACCGTACCAGCCGTTGGTGGAAAATGACAAATTCATGCTTGTGCCTCCTCATAAACAATTTTATTAATCGCATTCAAATACGCGCGAATGCTCGCCCCGATAATATCGGTCGAAATGCCCTTGCCCGAATAGAGCTTAGAGCCGGCGCGCAGTTTCACCACCGCGGAGCCCATAGCCTCTTTCCCCTCGGTCACGGCTTGGATTTGGAAATCATCTAACTCATAGTGATGTCCCACAATGGTATCAATCGCGATAAAGGAAGCATCAATCGGACCGTCGCCGAGTTCAATGCCCTCAATCTTCTCACCGTCTTTTTCAAGCACAATATGGGCGCTGGCGGTGATAATGTTGCCGTTATTAATAATATAAGAAACCAATTTATATGTCGCATGCACTTGCAGTGCGGCGGAAGCGACAATGGCATCCAGTTCCTTGGCGCCAACGGTTTTCTTCACCGCTACGCGCAAAAATTCCTGATACACCTTGTCTTTATCCTCTTCATTCAAATCGTAGCCGAGTTTTGCAACCGCGGCAAACACGGTTTCTCGCTCATCTTCTTTATTTAACTGAATCCCCTCGTCCTCACTGTTGACGGTGACGGCGGATTTGTCGTTTTTGGCATTGTCGGTAATCCAGTGAATTTGAGAAACGGTGCGGTGCAATTCCGTTAATTTAATGGAAGCGGCAATGTCATAATCCGTACCGTAATCTCTGATAATGGAGCCGAAGGTATCCAACTCTACCGTATCACCGCCCACGGCGCATTTGACGCAGTTTGCACCGGCGCGCACCGCGAGCACCGCCTGCGCCGCCGCAAGCCCTGCTTTGTCGGAACATTTAATGCCAATCGGTACGCCGGTATTGCCCGCAATGTCTGCCACAAAAGCGGCAAAATCATCCGGCAAGAGGGAGCCTGCCGTGTCACAAATGGTGATTTTATCGGCACCCGCTTCGGTGGCGGTTTTAATGGCGGTGTATAAAAAGTCTTTTTCCGCTCTCGTAGCATCGCTCGCACAAAACTCAACACCCACACCCTTTGCTTTGGCGGACTTCACACAAGCAGCAATCCACTCAAGCATTTTTTGCGGCTTTTTGTGCGCCGTGTACTCCATATTCACGGGTGACACCGGCAGTTCAATGCGAATGGTGCCCTTTTTAGCGTTGGCAAGCGCCTCGGCGGCATCGTCAATGCTGCCGGCTCCCAAACCGGCACCCACGCTCAATACCGCGTTTTTGACAAATGCACTCATCGTACGCACAAGTAGTATATCGGTTTTGGAATTGGTAATCTCCGGCAGTTCGATAATGTCGATATTCAGTTTTTCGAGCTGCCTTGCAATTTCAATTTTTTCTTTAAAACTGAATGCATTGTTTTCGCGACACAATGTGGTGTCGGCAATTTTGATTTGTTTCATCATAACCTTGTCCTTTCCGATGACTCGCTGTCATCCGTGCGTACTTATTTTAATCAAGTGCGAATGTGTCGCCCTCAATTATTCATCATTCACTATTCATTATTCATTAAAAAAGCCCTGAGACCAATATTGGCCTCAGGGACGAATGATTCGCGGTACCACCCTGCTTGGTTTGCGTGTGCAAACCCACTCTGTGAGGTTCTAACAAACCTCTTGCCAAGGTAACGGGGCAAACCGTAGCCGCTTACTGCTTTGGGCGACTCTGCTCCGGAACGAGACTTGCTACCCTGTTCGCACTGCCTTACACCAACCGACAGTTCTCTTCGCCGAAGGGAAAGTAACAATTAATTCCTTCATCGCATTTAAAATTATCGCAATTTGGATTTATTTTAGCACAATTGAAAAAAAATGTCAACAAAATTCTAATTTATGGCTCTTTTCCTAAAACCGTGAAATCAAAGAAAAATCTAAAACGCAACAGAAGTTGCAAATAGTTGTTTTCTTTGCAAACAGATGAGAAGTAGAAGCAC
>CADBJA010000139.1 GCA_902794945.1 Oscillospiraceae bacterium | reverse complement strand
CGATCGGTTCCGGCTTGAGTTATGTGTCAAAAATTCATGAAGAAGATATTGTAATTCGACTCGGATTATATGAAGATATCGGGTTTTCCCCTTGCGAATTAGCGGAATTGCTTTTGGATTCGGAAATTCTTAATTCCGAAGAAATGGAACGCGTAAAAATCGCAAAAATGCGTGCGGAAAGCTATGATGAAAACACCCATTACTTTTTTAATTTTTCTTAATAATTTAAACTATGAGTAAATGTTTTCTTTGCGGCAGTTTTTATGATTATGAATACCCGTATATAGGCTACCGAAAGCTCAATGAAATGTTTTACGAATTTGTATTAAAGCACCGCATTGATACGGTCTATTCTTGCCATCGCAATGCATTTGATGACATTATGGAACAAATATGCAACAGTGTAAAAGACAGCTTGGGTATAAAACTGATTTATGTATATGAAGACAGGCTTATTTCTCCGCCAAACGGCTTTATGCCGTATTCTGTTTCGGAAAGTATTTCTCCGCTTACTTCACCGCCCTCGTTTGATAGTTTATATACCGCGTTTTACAACTGGATGATAGAGCAAAGCGATTATATGATTACCAATATCGCCGATGACAGTGATATTTCTCAATTCATTATGCAAAAAGCCAAACAAAAAGGGTTAAAAATATATAATTTTATGATGAGCTTCCCCATGAGAAGCAAGAATTTGAAATAGAAGATTCATAAAGGGCTGTGTTACAAACACAGCCCTTTATGATTGGAATTTCAGCAGACAGCAGTTAGCGGTAAAGAACCTTAGTCAAAGGCTCAGAACCTTGGTGTTCGCAGCCCTTCGTGCTGCTCGACTAATGCGAGTGGGCGACACATTCGCACTTGATTATATTAGTTTAGATTTCATCCAAATTTGGCTTAAATATGCGCAAAACAGATATAATCTATCCAAAAAATAGAGCGAAGCGGAACGGGTGCGGGTGCCCGAAGCGGAACGGGTGCGGGTGCCCCGCCCTTCACTATTCTCTATTCACTATTCTCTTTTCTCTAATGCGGAGTTTACTCCGCTAAATTAGAATTTATCACTCATTTCTCAAATCTGCATAAAATACACCGAGGTGGTTTTTATGATGAATTTTTTAATGTGCATTTTAACGGCGTTTTTATGTGCTTTCGGTTTTATTTGTTTACTGTACTGTTTGGCGGATATGGTGTTTTATGATAAGGCGCAACCGACAATTTTCCTCATTCCCGTAAATGAGAGTACAAAGGATTTGGAGTTTCGCATTGCAAGCGCGCTCTCTCAAATGCGACATTTAAGGGCAGGTGCGCAACAACAAATTATTATTTTAGACAACGGTATGAACGATTTAACAAGAGAGATTGCTTATAAACAAGCCTGTTTACACAAAAACATTCTTATTGTTACGGCAGATGAGTTGCAAAAAATGACATAATATAGTAAAATATAAAAAATTTACTAAAATGGTGAAAAAGTGCAAAACGAAGTTGTTATGATTAACGGCACGGTAGAAGAAGTTACTTTCAGGAGTGATGAAAGCGGCTTTCAAGTGTTACAAATTGAATTTGAGGGTGAGCCTGTAACCGCGGTCGGTGTAATGCCGAAAGTGGTTGCGGGCGAATTGGTGCGCCTTGAGGGTGTATGGCAGGTGCACCCCTCTTTCGGCAGGCAATTTAAAGTGAGCGGCTGTGTGAGTGAAATGCCCTCATCGACTGCCGGTATGTACCGGTATTTGGCATCCGGCGTAATCAAAGGCGTTGGCGAGAGCACGGCGGAAAGAATTATAAAAAAATTCGGCGAAAGCGCTTTCGATGTGATTGAAAACGAGCCGGAACGCTTAACACAAATTAAAGGATTGAGCCAAAACAAAGCCGAAAAAATCAGCGAGCAGTTTGTTTCTCAAAAAGCACTGCGCAATACGATGGCAGCACTGCAGGAATACGGTATAAGCCCGACAGAGAGTATGCGCGCTTACCGTGCATTCGGCGTTTCCATCGATGAAAAATTTAATGAAAACCCCTATATTCTTTGTGAAGATGAAGTGGGTATGAGTTTTGAGCGGGCAGACGGGATTGCCGCAAGGCTGCCGGTCAGACCGCACGAGATGGTGCGCATTATGGCAGGCATTAAGCACATTTTGCGCCATAACCTCGGCAACGGGCATTCGTGTATTCCGAGAAACAAGATTACGGCACCGGCAGTGAGTTTGCTCTCTTGCAGTGAGGATGATGCCGAAATTGCGGTTGATAATCTCATCTCTACCGAAGAAATTATTGAAAAAGAATTGGGCGGCAGGGCATTTTTGTTTTTGCCGAAAATCTATCAGGCGGAGCGCACCATCGCGCAAAAAATGAAAATGTTTTGCGACTACCCGCCCGAAAGTATATACATTACGGATGAGTTAATGCATTTTGCCGAAGGCAACTTAAACCTTCGGTTTGAGGGCAAGCAGGAAACGGCTATTAAAACCGCTTTAGAAAAAGGGTTGCTCATCTTAACGGGCGGTCCCGGTACCGGTAAAACCACTACTTTAAAGGGTATTATTACGCTGATGGAACAGCGGGGTTTAAAAATTGCCCTCACTGCACCGACCGGCAGAGCAGCAAAGCGCATTACCGAAATCACCGGCATTGAAGCCCAAACCATTCACCGCTTGTTAGGTGCCGGTTATCGGGATAAAGGAAAAGCGGTTTTCCAAAAAAACGAGCGTGACCAGTTAGATATTGATGCCATTATTATTGATGAAATCTCTATGGTGGATGTTACGGTGTTTGCAGCACTTTGTGAAGCCGTCCCCATCGGTTGCCGCATCATTATGGTAGGTGACTTTGACCAGTTACCGCCGGTAGGTGCCGGCAATATTTTGCAGGATATTATGGCGTGGGGTAAGATTGAGACCGTTAAACTGACCGAGATTTTCAGGCAGGCGATGCAAAGCGACATCATCACCAACTCGCATAAAATTGTAAAAGGGGAATACCCCGATACGGTGAGTAATGACAATGACTTTTTCTTTATGCACGAGGAGGAAAAAGAACTTGCCCGTGCTACGGTGTTGGATTTGGTAACAAGGCGCTTGCCGAATGCATATGGGTTTGATGCCAAAAAAGATATTCAAGTGCTGTGTGCTTCTCATTTAGGCGAGGTCGGTACGCTTAATTTGAATATTTCCTTACAATCCATCATCAACCCTGCAACCCCGAAAAAGAAAAAAATAAACCGCGGCGGTTTTGAACTGCGCGAGGGGGATAAGGTAATGCAAATTCGCAATAACTACGATATTCCCTATGAAAGCCTTGCCGGGGAGGAAGCGGGTTCCGGCGTTTACAACGGTGATATCGGCACACTCAAAGCGATTGATTTCAGAAATAGTGTGGCGCAGGTGGTTTTTGATGATAAAATTGCCACTTACCCCATAGAAAGTTGCGGTGATTTGGAACTTGCCTATGCCGTAACGGTGCATAAAAGCCAAGGCAGTGAATTCCCTGTGGTGGTGATGCCGGTGTTAGGTGTGCCGAAACCGCTCAAATACCGCAATTTGCTCTACACGGCAGTGACAAGGGCAAAAAAGATACTTGTATTGGTCGGCAGTGAGCCGGAATTGCGCAGTATGGTAGATAATAACAAAAAAGCAAAGCGCTTCTCCGCACTAAAATATTTTTTAAACGAGTAAAAGATGAAACGAAGACCGTATTTTTGGCTTTTTCCGCGTAAGTGTTTGGCTTGTGGCAGAGTGATTGATGCAAAACTGTTTTATTGCGATAGTTGTCGAGCGCAAATGCCTTTTATTGAGGATACGCGTTGTGAATACTGCGGTTGCGGCAAAGAAATTTGCACTTGCAATAAGAAAAAACATCATTTCGATGGGATAGTAGCGCCGTTTTATTATGAACACGGTGCCAAACATGCCATTTTAAAACTTAAGCGCTATCCGATTTATGCCGAGCCGCTGGCTAAAGAATGTACCGAAGTCTTAAACCGCTATTACGGTAGTATTTTATTTGATGCGGTATGTGCCGTGCCAATGAACAAAAAGCGATTAAAGCAGAGCGGTTTTAATCATTCCGCGGCGCTCGGCAAGCAAATCGCAAGAAGAATGGGCGTGCCGTATAATGAAATGTTGGTAAAAGTCGGCAAATCTGCACCGCAGCATGAACTCGGTCTTAACTTTAGGGCTGGAAATGTGCGCGGGATGTATGATATAATAGACGAACATTTTGTGAAAAATAAAACCATCCTTTTAGTGGATGATATTAAAACCACCGGTGCTACACTCGATGAGTGTGCGCTAATGTTAAAACTCGGCGGTGCCGTTGCGGTATATGTAATGTGTGCCGGCATCGTCAAAAAAACAGGTAATATTTCTCGTTAGAAAGGAAAATATATGGATCTCGGAATTGATATCGGCAGCAGTGAAATAAAAATATTTGCCGATGGGAAAGGCGTTGTGTTAAATGAACCCGCTGTTGTAGCGGTGGATACCACGCAAGGCAATGTGATTGCCTACGGTAAACGTGCACGGCGAATGATTGGCAGAAATCCCGATTCCATCACGGTGGTGAAGCCGATTGAGCACGGCATTATTGTTGCTTTTGATTATTGTGAGTACATTCTGAAAAAAATGATACAAAAAGTTTGCGGCAATACGATGTTTAAACCGAAAATTGTAGTGGGCATCCCCAGCATCTTAACCAATATGGACAGGTTAACGATTTTTGATGCCGTGATGGCGGCAGGCGCACGCAAGGTCTGTTTGGTAGAAAAACCGTTGCTCGCTTCCTATGGCGCCGGCATTGAATTCGGTGCCAAGCGGGGTAGTGTGATTATTGACATTGGCGGCGGTACGATGGATACGGCAGTGGTTACCTACGGCGGTCTTGCGCTGCATGATGCGCTCAAACTCGGCGGTAATGATATTGATGAAGCCATTATGAAATATGTGTACGATACCTATAATATCCGTATTGGCGAGCGTACGGCGGAAGAAGTACGCAAGAGCATCGGCACGGCAGTCGCCCCCAATGTAGAGGTAACTATGCCTGCCAAAGGGCTCAATGTGAATACCGGTTTGCCTGATACGGCAGAGTTGACCAATTATGAGGTTTATGATGTGATGAAAGAGTACCTCAATAAATTTGCAGCATCACTTGCCGGAATTTTAGAGCAAACGCCGCCCGAACTGGTAGCCGATATTTCGCTCGAGGGCATACATATGTGCGGCGGTATGTGTCAATTAAACGGAATGGGACAATTTCTGTCAGATTACATCGGCATTCCCGCAAAGTTAGTACCGGAACCCGAAAACTGTGTGGCACGCGGCACCGGCGTTGTGTTTGAAAACGCGAAAGAATTGCGTGCCTTCGGCTACAAATTCCGTTCTTTCGAGCACGAAGAACCGGTCGGCATTAACGAAACGATTTATGAAGATGATTAAAAAACACCGGAAGCGCCGCTTCCGGTGTTTTTTAGAATTTACGCCACCCGTTGGGCGGCTAAATTCTTGTTTAGCGGGCTATGCCCGCTAAAAGAGAAGAGAGAAAAGAGAAGAGAGAAGAGTGGTGGGCGGGACACCCGCACCCGATTGATAAAACA
>CADBJA010000138.1 GCA_902794945.1 Oscillospiraceae bacterium | reverse complement strand
TTTGAGGCTGTTGTCTGTATTTTTATGTTAATTTTCCTTGATATATCAAGGTTTTTTTAATACTTTTCGTGTGGGAAAGTTGAGTTATTCACTATTCATCATTCATTATTCATTAAATAGGGATTGGGAGAGGTCGCAAGACCTCGACAAATTCCTATTTGTTCCGCTGTGAAGCAAATATGCTTTACAGACGGAGCGAATTCAAAGCACAATATCTTGTGTTTTGAAATTTTTTATATAGAATATATTGACATTCACCACTACATATGGTAGAATTATTCCTACAGTGCCGCAAGCGTAAACTTTGTGTGAGATAAGCGCTTTGCGGTTAAAAAATGCCCAAAAGCCTATATCCATTGGGCAATCGTGAGAGAGTTAAGAATCGATACAGTAAAAAAGAAAACGAAAAACAAAAATTAAAAGGAGAAACTATGTATCAGGTAATCAAGAGAGACGGCTCCGTCAGCGAGTTCGACATTGCGAAAATCAGCGCAGCCATTGCCAAAGCATTTGAGGCAAAAGACAAACACACCCATCCGAGCATCATCGACTTAATTGCCCTGCATGTTACGGCAGATTTTGAAGACAAAATTAAGGATGATAAAATCAGCGTAGAAGCGATTCAAGACTCTGTAGAAAAAGTGCTTTCCGAATCCGGTTATGCCGATGTGGCAAAGGCTTACATCCTTTACAGAAGACAGCGCGAAAAAATCCGCAACATCAATTCTACCCTTTTAAATTATAAAGATATTGTAGATAACTATTTAAGAATTAACGACTGGCGTGTGAAAGAAAACGCCACCGTGACCTACTCTGTGGGCGGTTTAATTCTCTCCAACTCCGGTGCCATCACTGCCAACTACTGGTTGAGCGAAGTGTATGATGATGAAATTGCCCAAGCACACAGAAATGCCGACATTCACTTGCATGACCTTTCCATGCTTTCGGGGTATTGCGCAGGCTGGTCCTTAAAGCAGTTAATTCAAGAGGGTCTTGGCGGCGTACCGGGCAAGATTACTTCTTCTCCCGCCAATCACCTCTCCACTCTTTGTAACCAAATGGTCAACTTCTTGGGCATTATGCAAAATGAGTGGGCAGGCGCACAGGCGTTCTCTTCTTTCGATACTTATTTGGCACCGTTTGTCAAAATTGATAATTTATCTCAAAAAGAAGTTAAGCAGTGCGTCCAATCCTTCGTTTACGGTGTAAATACACCTTCTCGTTGGGGCACACAGGCACCGTTCTCCAACATCACCCTCGACTGGGTGGTGCCGAATGACCTCAAAAACTTACCCGCAATTATCGGCGGTAAAGAGGTTGATTTCACTTACGGTGATTGCCAAAAAGAAATGGATATGGTCAACAAGGCATTTATCGAGATTATGATTGAGGGCGATGCCAACGGCAGAGGCTTCCAATATCCGATTCCGACCTACTCCATCACCCGCGATTTTGATTGGAGCGAAACCGAAAACAACAAACTCTTATTTGAAATGACCGCTAAATACGGTACCCCGTATTTCTCTAACTACATCAATTCCGATATGGAGCCGAGCGATGTGCGCTCCATGTGTTGCAGATTGCGCCTTGATTTAAGAGAGTTGCGCAAAAAGTCCGGCGGTTTCTTCGGCTCCGGTGAATCCACCGGTTCTATCGGTGTGGTTACCATTAACCTGCCGAGAATCGCTTATCAGGCAAAAGACGAAAAAGATTTCTACGCACGCCTTGACCATTTAATGGATATTGCGGCAAGAAGTTTGAGCGTGAAGAGAAAGGTTATTACCACCTTACTCGACCAGGGTTTGTATCCCTACACCAAGAGATACCTCGGCACTTTTGCCAACCACTTCTCTACCATCGGTCTTATCGGTATGAACGAAGTGGGTTTAAATGCCAATTGGTTAAAAGCGGACTTAACCGATGAAAAAGTACAGCGTTTTGCACGCGATGTGCTTAATCACATGAGAGAAAGACTCTCCGACTACCAAGAGAAATACGGTGACCTCTACAACCTTGAAGCAACCCCGGCAGAATCTACCACCTATCGTTTTGCAAAGCATGATAAAGAAGATTTCCCGGATATCATCACTGCCAATATGAACGGCACACCGTATTACACCAACTCTTCTCACTTGCCGGTCGGCTTCACGGAAGATATCTTCTCTGCACTTGATATTCAAGACGATTTGCAGACCCTTTATACTTCCGGCACCGTGTTCCATGCCTTCCTCGGCGAAAAGTTGCCGGATTGGAAAGCGGCTTCCACCCTCGTGAGAAAGATTGCCGAAAATTATAAACTGCCGTATTACACCATGTCTCCCACATACTCTGTATGTAAAGACCACGGCTATTTGACCGGCGAGCAGTACACCTGCCCCATTTGCGGTCAAAAAACAGAAGTCAATAGCCGTATTACCGGTTACTACAGACCGGTGCAAAACTGGAACGACGGTAAGGCACAAGAATATAAAGACCGTAAGGTGTACAACATCGGCAGGTCGCATTTGACCCACCAAGGTCCGAACCCCGCACCGGTAGATGAACCCGTGAAGGTTGAGATGACGGCAGGTGCAGAGCCGGCAGAGAATGCAGAGGGCATCATCCTTTTCAAAACCGCCACTTGCCCGAACTGTAAGGCGGCGGCTGCATTGCTCGATAAAGCGGGCATCGCATACACCGCACTCAATGCGGATGAGCAACCCGAACTTGTGGGCAAATACGGCATTAAACAAGCCCCCACATTGATTGTGCCGGATGGTGAAAACTTTGAAAAGTTCAGAGGCGTTTCCGATATTAAAGGTTGGTTAATGAACAAATAAAGTAAATAAGGCAGAAGCGGATGCTTCTGCCTATTTATTAGCTGTTAGCCGATAGCCGATAGCGGATAGCCGATAAGAACCTGAGCCAAAGGCTCAGAATCTTGTTGCTCGCAGCACTTCGTGCTGCTTGGCAAATGTAAGAGGGAGGCACCGCGCACCCGGCTGAACAGATATTAATGCATTTGGGATTTAGTTAACATAGAAAAAGTAATGAGAATAAAGAATTTTAAAGATTTAAATGTTTGGCAAAAGTCTATGGATTTAGTTGTTGAAATCTATCGTTTAATTGAAAGCTTGCCAAACATAGAGAATAATGCTTTATCTAATCAGATGAGAAGAGCAGCGGTTTCTATACCTTCAAATATAGCAGAAGGCTATTCTCGGTATTCGGATAAAGAGTTAGTACAATATCTATACATAGCGAAAGGTTCCGCGGCAGAATTGGAAACACAGTTGTTGATTGCAGAGCGTTTGGGGTATTTCTCAAAAGAGGAAATAACGAATGGCGTGAATTTATGTATAGACACGCAAAAAATGATAAATGCATTTATAAAACAAGTAAGGAATAGTGAAAGTAATATATAATGCAACACGAAGTGTTGCCACCTTTCGCTAACTGCGAACAGCTAACAGCTAACGGCTGAAAGGAGTATTTATGTACGACATTATTGTTGTCGGCGGGGGTCCCGCCGGTATGACAGCAGCGCTGTATGCGCTGCGCAACGGAAAAAGCGCAATGGTGATTGAAAAAGCCGGTTTTGGCGGGCAAATCACCAATTCCCCGAAGGTAGAGAATTTTCCCGGGTCGCTTTCGTTAAGCGGCAACGAATTGGCAGACAGTATGTTCTCCCAAATTATGGAGCAGGGTGCCGATATTGAAATAGAAACCGTTACCGAAATACGGGATGAAGGCGCAATCAAAAAGGTGCTTACCGAAGAGGGCAGTACCTTTGAGTGTAAAGCCGTTATCCTTGCCACCGGCGTAAAACACCGCTTATTAGGGCTTGAAGGTGAAACCGATTTAATCGGCGAGGGCATTTCGTTTTGTGCAGTGTGTGACGGCGATTTTTATAAAAACCAAACCGTTTGTGTTGCCGGCGGCGGCAACTCGGCATTGCAAGAGGCAATTTTGCTTTCCGATAAATGTAAACAGGTAATTATGTTGCAGGATTTACCGTATTTTACCGGTGAAGAGCGCTTGCAAAAGGTGTTGTTTGCGCGTGAGAATGTAAAAACCTTTACAGGAGTGAAAATTGAAAAACTGCTCTCACAGGGTGGCGAGTTGTGCGGTGTAGAGGCAGTCAAAACCGAAACCGGTACAAGAGAAACCATTGCGTGTGACGGGCTGTTTGTTGCCATCGGCTTAATTCCTGAAAATGCACCGTTTGAAAACTTGGCGGCACTCAATGATTACGGCTATTTTGATACAGATGAAAGCTGTACCACCAAAACCCCGGGCATTTTTGTGGCAGGGGATTGCCGCTCTAAAAAAATCAGGCAGGTGACCACTGCCGCGGCAGACGGCACGATTGCCGCCCTCGCCGCGTGCGATTATATTAATGCGATGTAAAAGAAGCAAGCCGCAGGCTTGCTTCTTTTACAAACAGGCGTGTATCGGGTTAGCCGATACACGCCTGTTTAGCAGTCAGCAGTCAGCAGTCAGCAGTCAGCAGTCAGCAGTCAGCGGTTAGCGAATGGGCGACACATTCGCACTTGTTCCGCTTCGCTCTAATGAAACGGTGGGTTAATATACATAAAAATATATGTATTAAAACCGTGTAGATACGCACTTTTTAAGCCTCCCTCTGTCGAGGGAGGTGGCACGCCGTAGGCGTGACGGAGGGAGAGATGTACAAATCGGGTGTGGGT
>CADBJA010000137.1 GCA_902794945.1 Oscillospiraceae bacterium | reverse complement strand
TGTTGATAAGAAGAGTGTATTTATCAATCAAGCGCGAATGTGTCGCCCTTATTTTTTTCTTTTCTGTGGATTTCTTTTCACGGAAACAAGAAAAGAGACAATTCAAAAATAACACTTGCATTTTTAAATGAATGTGTTATGATATATTTACAATTTATCGTAGGAGGAAAGAAAAATGGCTTATAAAATTTCAGATGATTGCATCTCTTGCGGCGCTTGTGAAGCAGAATGCCCCGTTCAGGCTATCTCTCAGGGCGATGACAAATATGTAATTGATGCTGATGCATGTCTTGATTGCGGTGCTTGCGCAGGTGTATGCCCTGTTGAAGCTCCTCAGGCTGAATAAGTCTCACCTTACGGGCGGGGGTTACCCGCCCTTTTATTTTGAGAATTTTTACATTTAAGGATATATAGATTATGAAACTTGGAATTATAGGGCTGCCGAATGTAGGCAAAAGTACCCTGTTTAATGCAATTACCAATGCCGGTGCGCAATCGGCAAACTATCCGTTTTGCACGATTGAACCCAATGTGGGCGTGGTCGCCGTGCCGGATGAAAGGCTCGATAAATTAGCCGAGATGTATCACCCGAAAAAAATCACCCCGGCAAGCATCGAGTTTGTCGATATTGCGGGGCTTGTAAAGGGCGCTTCCAAAGGCGAGGGGCTCGGCAATAAATTCCTCTCAAACATCAGAGAAGTGGATGCCGTGGTGCATGTGGTGCGCTGTTTTGAGAATGATGATATCACGCATGTGGACGGTTCAATTGACCCGTTGCGTGATATTGAAACCATCAATTTGGAACTCATTTTTTCCGATATGGAGATTTTGGGCAGGCGTATTGATAAAACCGCGAAACTGATGAAGGGGGATAAATCCCTTGCCGGTGAATTGGCGTTCTTAAAAAAGGTCAATGATGCCTTAGAAGCCGGTCACCTTGCCAAGAGCGTAGCGTGTGAGAGTGAGGAAGAAGAAAAAATCCTTGCCGCAAGCCAACTGTTGACTGCAAAACCGGTCATTTATGTGTGCAATATGTCGGAAGATGATTTTGCGGCAGGCATTGAAAACAATGCAAACTTTATGAAGGTAAAAGCCTTTGCCGAGAGCGAAAACAGTGCGGCATTGCCGATTTGTGCCGAAACGGAAGCCGAAATCTCGTCAATGGAAGAGGATGAAAAAGAAATGTTCTTAGCCGAACTCGGTTTGGAACAATCCGGCTTAAACCGCTTAATTAAAGCGAGTTATGATTTACTCGGGCTGATGTCATTCTTAACTGCCGGCGAGCCGGAAGTGCGGGCGTGGACAATTAAAAAAGGCACCAAAGCCCCGCAGGCGGCAGGCAAAATTCACTCCGATATTGAGCGCGGATTCATCCGCGCCGAAGTGGTAAAATTCGATGATTTAATCGCCAACGGTTCCCTCGCGGCTTGCAAAGAAAAAGGGATTTTGCGCAGTGAGGGCAAAGAGTATGTGATGGAAGACGGCGATGTCGTTTTGTTCCGATTTAATGTGTAAAAAAAGGATGCCGGTCGGCATCCTTTTTTAGTGAAGAGATAAGAGAGAATAGAGAAAAGTTGTTGGCGGGGCACCCGCACCCGTTCCGCTTCGCTCTGTTTTTTGAATAGATTATATCCATTTTGCGCATATTTAAGGCGATTTTTGGATTAAATTTAAACTAATACAATCAAGTGCGAATGTGTCGCCCTTAATTATTCATCATTCATTATTCACTATTCATTACAAATAGGAGTTTGGGAGTCCTTTGGACTCCCAAACTCCTATTTGTCGAGTTTCTTCTCCGCAACCAAAATCTTCTCTATCGTCTGCAGTTTCGCCTGTGTTTCCCGTACTTCGGTGAGTAAGGCATCTACATCTTTTAAATTATAATCACTCAAGCCGAGCAAATAATCGGCAGTCACACCGAAAAAGTCAGCCATTTGCACAATGGCATAACTGTCGGGATTGGTTCTGCCCGTTTCATAATTTGAGAGCGTTTTCTGGTCTATACAGGTTTCTCTTGCCACATCCGCCTGGCGCAGACCGCGCGCCTTGCGCAGTTGTTTAATTCTGTTCATCATGTCACCCCGCCTCTATTTGTTTTCATTATAGCATATCCGTATTGAAATAACTACACTTTTTTGCTCTTTTCATGCAACCTGTTTTTTAAAACTTGCATTTTTTTGGCATATTACGCGTTAATTAGTGTTATTTTGCATAAGTTTTTCTCCTGCTTGCAAAATGTATTTGACTATAATGCCAATATATGGTATTATAATTTTGTTATATAAAAAAAGGAGGAATATTCCAATGAGAAAGTTAACAAAAGTCCTTTCCGTTTTGTTGGTGCTGGCATTGGTAGTCACTGCTTTTGCAGCCTGCGGCAAAAAGGATGAGGGCACAACCGAAAGCAAAAAAACATATATCATTTATTCCGATAACTCTTTTGCTCCGTTCGAGTATCTTGACAAAGAGTCTAACAAGTACATCGGTATTGATATGGATATTCTCGCTGCCATTGCAGAAGACCAGGGCTTTGCGTATGAAATGCACAACGAAGGTTTTGATGCTTCCATGGGTGCGGTGCAATCCGGTCAGGCAGACGCTATGATTGCCGGTATGACCATTACCGAAGAGAGAAAAGAAACCTTTGATTTTGCAGACGGATATTATGATGACGGTCAAATCTTAGTGGTGAAGGACGATTCTAAAATCGCTTCCGAAAATGACTTGAAAGATAAGAAAGTCGCTATCAAAATCAGCACCATGGGCGCTGAGTATGCCGAATCTATTAAAGATAAAGTCGGTTTCACCACCAGCTCTTATGAGGGCTCTCCCGAAATGTATCAGGCAGTTGCTACCGGCAATGCCGATGCTTGCTTCGAGGACCGTTCTGTTGTGCAGTATGCGATTGTCAATGAAAAATTGGCACTCAAGACTGTCGGCGAAGTGATTAATCCTTCTCAATACGGCTTTGCTGTTAAAAAAGGCACCAATGCCGAACTGATTGAAATGTTCAACAAAGGTCTTGCCAACATCAAAGCAAACGGCAAGTACGATGAAATCTTGGCAAAATACGGCGGCTAAGAAATAATTTTGATTTAATTTTTGCGAAAAACAGTATGGCTTGTATATGCAAGCCATACTGCATTTTCTTCATTTTAGTGTTAAAAGGGTAAATTATGGATTTTGGAAGAGTACTGAAAGAGGCGTTACCTCTTTTATTAAACGGACTGGGAACTACCGTTATTATTGCGTTAATTTCAATTGTTGCCGGTATGGTTTTGGGCTTGATTTCGTGCCTGTTCGGTATGTCAAAAATCAAGGTGCTCAAAGGACTGTCGGCAGTGTATATTTGGATTATTCGCGGCACACCGATGATTGTGCAGGCGTTTCTTGTGTTTTTTGCCATACCGCAGCTCATTCAGCTCATCAACCCCGGTTTTCGTTTGGATGCCTTTACGGCAGGCAGTATCACATTGAGTTTGAATGCGGGCGCCTATATGTCCGAAATTTTCAGAGCCGGTATTCAGGCGATTGATAAAGGGCAGATGGAAGCGGCGAGAAGCCTCGGTTTAAGCAAATCGCAGGCAATGTGGAAAATCATTTTGCCGCAGGCGTTTAAAATTTCCATTCCGCCTATGGTCAACCAGTTTATTATTACCGTGAAAGATACTTCCATTCTTTCGGTAATCGGCTTGGCGGAAATTGTGAACAAGGCAAAGCAGTATGTAGGTAAAACCTACCAGTTTTTTGCGACCTATATTTTAGTAGCGGCTTTTTATTTGGTCGTGATTTCTATTTTGATGATTATTTCAAAATTTGTGGAGAAAAAGTTTAGTTATGAAAGTGAAAGTAAGCGTAACAGGTCTTAAAAAATCATTTGGTGAGAATGAAGTCCTGAAAGGCATTGATATAGAGATTCATGAGGGCGAAGTGGTTTGTGTCATCGGGCCTTCCGGCTCCGGCAAATCCACGTTCCTTCGTTGTTTAAATAAGTTAGAAGATATTACCGACGGTAAAGTGGTAATTGATGATTACGACATCACCGATAAAAAGACCGATATTAATAAAGTGCGTGAAAACATCGGCATGGTGTTCCAACACTTTAACTTGTTTCCGCACAAAACGGTAAAAGAAAATGTGATGCTCGCGCCGGTTACCTTAAAGAAGATGAATAAGGAGCAGGCGGCAAAAAGGGCAGAGGAATTGCTGGCAAGAGTCGGCATTCTTGATAAGGGCGATGCGTATCCGGATGAACTTTCGGGCGGGCAAAAGCAGCGTGTGGCAATTGCGCGCAGCCTTGCGATGAATCCCGATATTATGCTCTTTGATGAGCCGACATCGGCGCTCGACCCCGAAATGGTCGGCGAGGTGCTTGATACGATGAAAGAGCTTGCCGCACAGGGTATGACGATGATCGTCGTTACCCACGAAATGGGCTTTGCGCGTGAAGTGAGTGACCGCGTTGTGTTTATGGACGGCGGCTACATAGTGGAGCAGGGCACCCCCGATGCCGTCATCAACCACCCGCAAGAGGCGAGGACAAAGGACTTCCTTAGTAAAGTGCTTTAAGGCATAAATTCTAATTTGTCTGTGACAAATTAGAATTTACAGTTTTAAGTTTTTAGTGTTTAGGTTTTTAGTGTTTAGTTTTTAGCGACGCGTTGCTCTGCAACGCTTTAGGCATGCGCTTCGCGCCTGCTTCTGAACACTGAACACTGAACACTGAACACTGTACACTGAACACTAATTCTAATTTAGCGCGCTTCGTGCGCTAAATTAGAATTTAGCGTTTCTTCACGGCGGCAGCCGGTAAAAATATGCACACTATATAACAGGAGGTATCAGGATGGGTCATCTTATTGACAAATTATTTACCCCGGAAGGGGAAAGCGTGATGGAGTTTATGCTCAGGGCGCTCACCGCGCTCGTGTTGGGTTCCTTAATCGGTTTTGAAAGGCAGTGGACCAGGCACCCGGCAGGGCTTACCAATATTTTGGTGTGTTTGGGTTCGTTCTTCTTCACTTCGTTCTCATTTGTATTTAGTACCGATATGCAGTTGAGCAATATCAGAGACATTACGCGTGTTGCCGCACAGGTTGTTACCGGTATCGGTTTCCTCGGCGCCGGTGTTATCATGCGTCAGGGCTTAAATATTAAGGGCTTAAATACCGCAGCAACGATATGGTGCTCCGGTTCTATCGGTGTGCTGTGTGCATACGGCAATTTGTGGCTGCCGATTATTGCAACCCTCGCAGTATTAGTTGTCAATGTGGCATTACACCCGATTGCGGCAAAAATTCGCAACCACAGAAGCGGTAAAGCGGAGCCGGAAGAAAAAGAAGGCTTAATCCGCATTATTTGTGACAGGGACAAAGAGTTTTATGTGCGCTCGCTGCTCATGCAAATGGTAGCGGCAGAGAGCATTGTGCTCAAAAACCTGCAAACTTCCGATACAGACGATAAAATTAAAATTAAAGCCACCGTTGTGGCAGACGAAACACAAGATGAAACACTTGAAAAAATCATTGCTCGATTAAGCGTAGAAAAAGGTGTGGTTTCAGCCGGTTGGTTTGAACTGTAATAAAAATGCTCCGAAGTTTTTTCGGAGCATTTTTAAATTCTAATTTATGCCACCCTTGCGGTGGCTAAATTAGAATTTAAGCAGATAGCAGGCAGCAGTTAGCGGTAAAGAACCTGAGCCAAAGGCTCAGAA
>CADBJA010000136.1 GCA_902794945.1 Oscillospiraceae bacterium | reverse complement strand
TGAAAATAGTTTTTGAAAGAATATAACATTCCAAATTGAGTAGGGGGACTGACCGTTAGTTGAGTAGTCGACCTCTCTCGACACCAAGTTATTACACATGTCGATCACACCAAAAAGAGGTTCGTTCAGGATATTGAGCGAACCTCTAAAATATTTATCTGGACATTGAAACTTCTTTGTGGTATGTATTTGTACTGCAAGGGGGTTGATTATTTATGACACCACTACTTCATTTTACCGACAGAACAGAAATAAGCATTGATGATATCCAAAGTATAGAGATAGAATAAAGAGAGGCATCGCACCCGAAGGTGTGATACTTCATTTTACCGACAGAACAGAAATAAGCATTGATGATATTCAAAGTATAGAGATAGAATAAAGAGAGGCATCGCACCCGAAGGTGTGATGCCTGTTATTATTCCTATTTTTCTCAAACGGTCAATAAACGGTCATTAACCATTTTTTAACCCCAAATGTGTCTGAACTGTTTCTGAAAAACGAGAGATGAACAAGAGAAGAAAGAAGAACACGAAAAAAATTGAAATCCGAATTTTGAAAATTGAGAAAAAATAAAAAACCCTTGAAAACGGCTTGTTTTCAAGGATTTTTGGCGCGCCGTGAGGGACTCGAACCCCCGACCTATTGGTTCGTAGCCAATCACTCTATCCAGCTGAGCTAACGGCGCGGGTTAGGCAAATATTAAGTTGTTAACAGTTCATTAAAAATATGGCGTGCCGTTTCGTAGCCAATCACTCTATCCAGCTGAGCTAACGGCGCATATTTTTTTTGCTCAAATATATTAGCACAAACCAAATAAAAATGCAACACTTTTTTTATTCTGCATAAAAATAATTTTTTATTCTGCATAAAAATAATTTTTTTATTCTGCATAAAAATAAGTGCCCAAAAATATTTTGGGCACTTAAAATATGTGTTTTTTAACAGAATATCTGTCAAGCAAACCTTTGAGCGCTTTTCTGTGCATCAAGTAAAATATTCATCTTTTTTTAAAATCCATTTTTCGGGGTTTTCGTCAATGTATTGATATTTCGTCATATAATCGTAATCGTCGCGGATGATATGATCATAAAATGAACGTTGCCATATATTCTGTCCTATCTTTCTATTGGTAAATCTTTTCAGCGTTGAAACATATCCTGATAATATTGAATTTGCCGTAGGGGCGGGCGTCCCCGACCGCCCGTTTTCAATTCTTAAAATCATATGGATATGATTGGGCATTATAACATAATTATCAGCAAAAATATGGTTATAAATTTTTCCCATTTCTATGATTTGATTATCAACAATTTTGCCGTATGGAGTCAAAATGATTTTCGGGCGGTCGAGGACGCCCGCCCCTACGGTGACGGTAGATAATATACTCTTTCGCTCCTTTGTGCAAATTGTTATGAAATATGCGCCATTGCTGCTATAATCATAATCTTTTAACCTATATGTTTTTCGAACAGGCATTTTTTCCATAATCCTCTATCTAAAAAACACCGCCGAAGCGGTGTTTTTGCATGTGTTTCTTAGCCGAAATATCTCTTTAAAAGACCTTCAAACGCTTTGCCGTGGCGGGCTTCATCGCGAGCCATTTCGTGAACGGTATCGTGAATGGCATCAAGGTTGAGTGCCTTTGCTCTCTTGGCAAGGTCGGTTTTACCTGCGGTAGCGCCGTTTTCGGCTTCCACTCTCATTTCGAGGTTCTTTTTGGTGGAATCGGTAACAACTTCACCTAAAAGCTCTGCAAACTTTGCAGCGTGCTCTGCTTCTTCAAAAGCCGCCTTTTCCCAATACAAACCGATTTCGGGGTAACCTTCTCTGTGCGCTACTCTTGCCATGGCAAGGTACATACCAACCTCAGAGCATTCGCCCTGGAAATTAGAACGCAAATCTTCAATAATATCTTCCGGAGCGCCTTTTGCTACGCCGACAACGTGTTCGGCTGCCCAGCTCATTTCGCCCTCTTGTTTTGTGAATTTTTCTGCCGGTGCTTTGCAAACGGGGCAAAATTCCGGCGCAGCGTCGCCTTCGTATACATAACCGCATACCTGACATACAAATTTAGCCATTTTTAATATCCTCCATCAATGAAATATAGAACTAAAGTCTCATTGGAATTATACCATTTATACCCTTGCAAGTCAATTCAAAAAGGGTGAAAATAAAACATATTTTGTATTTTTTTAAAAAAGACTTTATTATTTTCACAAAATATAGTATAATCATTTTAATAGTGAATAAAATTAACCTTTTTGGAGGTAGTAATATGGCTAAATCAAAGGTAAAAATCAATGTTGCAGGCATGAATTTTTCATTGGTGACAGAAGATGAACCCGCTTATGTAGAAGGTCTTGCCAAGCAGTTGAGCAAAAAGATTGAAGATATTGTTTCCGCAAATGCCAACATCTCCGTGGCACAGGCAGCCATTTTGGTGGCACTTGATTGTGAAGATGAACTGAGCAAGCATAACAATTCTTCCGACAATTTGCGCGCACAGATTAAAGATTATCTGGAAGATGCGGCAAGAGCGAGGATGGAAGCCGAAAACTACAAGCGCGAACTTGAAAGATTAAAAGCACAGTTATAATGAAGCCGGAAATATTAGCACCTGCAGGCTCTCCGGAGTCTGTTTTTGCTGCCGTGCGCAGCGGCGCCGATGCCGTCTACCTTGCCGGCGAGGCGTTTAATGCCAGGCGCAATGCCGCCAATTTTACCTATGAGCAGTTAAAAGAGAGTGTGGCGTATTGCCATGCCCGCGGGGTAAAGGTGTACCACGCCTTAAATACACTGGTCAAAGACAGTGAAATCACAGTTTTAAAAGCAGAAATTGAGCGTATTCTTACCCTGGGTGAGGATGCGCTTATTTTGCAAGACTTAGGCGTGGCGGAAATTGTCAAAAGTATGGCGCCCGATATGCCCATCCACGCCAGCACCCAACTGACTGCCCATTCCCTTGCGGGCGTGCGCGAATTAGAGGCGCGCGGCTTTAAGCGTGTGGTGCTTGCAAGAGAAATGAGTAAAGAGGAAATTGCATTTATTCGCCGTAACACGGATGTAGAGTTAGAAGTATTTGTTCACGGCGCGTTGTGTATGTGTGTAAGCGGGCAGTGCCTGATGAGCGCATTTTTCGGTGCGCGCAGCGGTAACAGAGGGCTCTGCGCACAGCCGTGCCGTTTACCGTTTCAGGCACAGGGCGGCACCGGGCACGATTTGAGTTTAAAAGATAATTCGCTTTTGCACTTTTTGCCCGAAATGGAAGAGTTAGGGGTAAATTCCTTTAAAATAGAAGGCAGAATGAAGCGGCCGGAATATGTAGCGGCAAGTGTCAGCGCCTGCAAAGAGGCATTAGCGGGCACCTATACGCCTGCGCAGGAGAGCGATTTAAAAAACATTTTCTCTCGCCAAGGGTTTACCGATGGGTATTATACTGCCAAACGCGGCAGAGAGATGTTCGGCGCCCGCACAAAGGCGGATGTGACGGCAGCCGAGGGGAAACTCTTAAAAACCTATGCGGCACTGTATGCGGGGGAAACACCGCGTGTGCCGTGTGAGATTCATATTTTCATTCGCAAAGGGCAGGCACCGGTGATGCGGATGAGCGCACTTGATAAAACCGTGACGGTGGAGGGAGAAACCTTGCCGGAACCCGCGTTACACCGCGCCTTAACGGAAGAAGAAGTTAAAGCGCGTGTGTCCAAACTCGGCGGTACGCCATTTTATGCTGCTACGGTAAAAGCGGAAGTGGACGCGGGCTTAATGCTCAGCGCGGGGGTACTCAATGCGTTGCGCCGTGAATGTGCCGCGGCGTTAGAGGCGCGTTTAAGTGCCGTGCAACCCTATGCCTGCACCGGTAAAATGCCTTCTTTGCCGCCGGCAAGGGAACATAAAGCACCCAAAAAAGTGTATTTGCGCTTTGCCGATATCGCACAAACGAAAGCGATAGACTTTTCTTTTGATAAAATCATTCTGCCGATTGAGCAGGCAAACAGGGCGGTAGAGCGTTTCGGGACAGAGCGCCTGATATTAGAAACACCCCGTGTGTTTTTCGGCAAAGAAGCGCATCTAATCAAACTCTTAGAGCAGGCAAAGGCACTGGGGGTTAAAGAAGTATCCGTCGGCAATATCGGCGCCCTTCGCCTTGCCAAAGAGCGGGGATTTTCGATTTTTGCGGGGCTCGGCACCAATTTATTTAATTCGTATGCCTTGGAAGCGTTTGGTGCGGACGAGGCACTCTTAAGTGTGGAAATGCGCACCGCACAAATCGCGGCACTGCAAAGTGATACACCGATAGGCGGTATCCTTTACGGGTATTTACCGTTAATGATTACGAGAAACTGCCCGCTTGCCAACGGCAGAACCTGTGACAAGTGCGATAAAAAGGGCTATATTACCGACCGAAAGGGTGAAAAATTTGCCGTGCGTTGCCGTTTCGGTGCGAGCGAAATTTTCAACCCGCACGCACTGTATATGGGCGATAAAGAAAGTGAAATCAAAACCGATTTTTCCCTCTTTTATTTCACGGTAGAGAACGCCGCACAAGCAGCACATATTTTAGATTTATACCAAAACCATGCCAAACCCGATTTCCCGTTCACCAGAGGGTTGTATGGGAAAGGGGTGTTGTAAATTCTAATTTATGCCACCCTTGCGGTGGCTAAATTAGAATTTAATGAATGATGAATATTGAATAATGAATAATTGTGGGAGGGACACCCTCACCC
>CADBJA010000135.1:4834-6421 GCA_902794945.1 Oscillospiraceae bacterium | reverse complement strand
GCCGAGCATAACGGTAGTTATGCGAACGCCAAGGTTCTGACACTTTGTGGCAGGTTCTTATTCAATATTCATCATTCATTAAATTCTAATTTAGCCACCCGCAAGGGGTGGCGTAAATTAGAATTTATTTTTCCACCCAAATCGCAGGGCGTACGCCAACAAACACAGTGGTTGCGGAATATCCCACATGGCGTATTTTACCGGCGGAGGAAACATATCCTGCCATCGTAGCATCTAAACCGGGGGTGCGTAAAAACCAGGTGCATGTATTGTGCCCCGCATATTTTTTGGTGCCGCACGATACGCCGTGTGAAATAGCGTATGTGGTGGGAATACAACGGCACTGTTCATCGGTTCTGAGATACTGTTCTGCCTCCTCGGTACTTAAAAGGAATACCTTGTCTTTGGTATTATTGCCGGGGCTTGTTTCAAAGTCCGGGTTTGTATGTGCCGGCACATCTGCAGTGCGTATTTTTGCTTGCTGTTCGCTTGTGAAAGCCTCGTTTAAAAAGTCATTATTTAACCACTGCCGGATACTGCTTGTTTCCCAAGTGACGGCTTCATTTTTGTTGTGATATGGCTGACAATCCAACCCGTAAACGCTTAAAAGCAAAACGGCATCGTCTGTTTTTTCAAGCACGGTCCATAAAATGTCTTCTTTTCCGTTTGCTTTTTTATCGTCTTGCTCATAAGTGCCGAAATACACAGTGTCACCCACAGCGGCAGCTTGCATTTTTTTCGTTTTATATGCTTCAAACAGCGCTTTAGCCTGCGCGAGGCTGTCTTTATAACCTTTTAAATCTGTAAATATTTCATAAGCCGTTACGGTATCGCCGCTTTGTGCGGCGGCAAGCGCTTTGTTGTAGCGGCTTTGCGGTACCATGATAAAAATGGTATACAGTATGGCGGCTGCCACTAAAAACAGCGCGGGAATACCGATAGCAAGTAAAAGTTTACGCCTTTTTTTACGTTTCGCTTCCCTTTGTATGATTGCCTCTTCTTCCGCTTCGAGTTTCTCTATTTCCCTGCTGCATTCTTCTGCCAAATCGTCGGCATCTTTATACCCTTTGAGAGCTTGCAACATCTTGAGTGCTTCTCGATACAGTTCCGGGTCTTCGCCGCCCATTTTAGAAAGCGCCGTGTAATATATGCCTTCTTTTGAGACGGTTTCATCACGCTTGGGATTGTCCGCGTCATTTTCATCATATACCCGCACATTTTCAAGCGAGGCAAAGCGATTAAAAAGCGAATCGTTATTTGCTTTGTTTACTTGTTCCGGTTCTAAAACCATATTGTTGAGGGAAGTATCTTCCACACTTTCCGTATGTGCCGGAGTGAGTTGTTCGGTATGGCATATTTTACAGGTAAAGTGGGTTGCTTCAGGCGGTACAAGATTGATGCTACCGCATTTTTCACAATAATAATTAGGCATTGCTGACTCCGTATTTTCAGGATGTATTTATTTTATCATTTTTTTTATTGTATTGCAATAAATTCTAATTTATCTCACTAACGCTCGATAAAAGAGAAGAGAGAAAAGAGAAGAGAGAAGAGTGGTGGGCGACACATTCGCACTTGATTATATTA
>CADBJA010000135.1:0-4747 GCA_902794945.1 Oscillospiraceae bacterium | reverse complement strand
GAGCGAAGCGGAACGGGTGCGGGTGCCCCGCCCTTCACTATTCTCTATTCACTATTCTCTTTTCTCTAATGCGGAGTTTACTCCGCTAAATTAGAATTTTGCGCAGCAAAATTCTAATTCACCCCCAATCGTCTGTCTTGGAAAAACGCATCTACCCCTTGTTTTAAACCGCTGTATTTTTGTGCTTGTAACAGCGGGTCTGCGGCAAGGATGGTTCTTGCAGCATCACCTGCTTCCTGCAGGGTTTCCATATCGGTTAAGAGGTTAGCAATTTTCAAGTTAATTAAGCCGTGTTGGCGTTCCCCGAAAAAATCACCGGGTCCGCGCATTTTTAAATCTTCATCGGCAATTTTAAAGCCGTCTGCCGTGTGTTTCATCACATTCAGGCGCTGTACGCTTTTTTCACTCTCAATATCGCTGACCAAAATGCAGTATGATTGGTATTTACCTCTGCCGATTCTGCCGCGCAGTTGGTGCAGTGCACTCAGCCCGAAGCGCTCGGCATTTTCAATCACCATCACGGTGGCGTTGGGCACATCAATGCCGACTTCTACAACGGTGGTGGCAACCAAAATATCAATTTCACCTGCTTTAAAGCGGCGCATAATGTTTTCTTTTTCACTGCCTTTCATTTTGCCGTGCAAAATGCCGATGCGGCAGGGTTTTAGAACCGTTTTTTTGAGGATTTCGGCGTAGGCGGTGGCGCTGAGCAGCTCACTTTCGCCCTCTTCCACCAGCGGGCACACAATATAAGCCTGCCTGCCGGCGTTCACTTCATTTTGTATAAATTTGTAGAGCCGGTTGTGGTAGGAAGAGTTGACCACATAAGTTTTAATTTGTTGCCTGCCGCCGGGCATTTCATCGAGCACGCTGATATCGAGTTCACCGTAAATAAACAGTGCCAGGGTGCGGGGAATCGGTGTGGCGGACATGACAAGTAAATTCACATTTTCGCCCTTTTTGGCAAGCGCCGTGCGCTGTTTTACACCAAAGCGGTGTTGCTCATCTGCAATCACCAAAGCGAGGTTATGAAAATCCACATCGCCTTGTATCAGTGCATGGGTGCCGATTACTACCGCTGCCGTGCCGTCGGCAATTTTTTCTTTGGCTTTACGCTTGGCGGCAGCACCCATAGAACCGGTTAAGAGCACGGTTTCCAACCCGGCTTGTGCAAAGAAGGGGCGAATGCTTTCAAAATGTTGTTCGGCTAAAATCTCGGTCGGTGCCATCAAGGCACTTTGCATGCCGCTTTTTGCCATAGAGTACATCAAACTCATTGCCACGGCGGTTTTGCCGGAACCGACATCTCCCTGCACCAAACGGCTCATCGGGGTATCCGCTTTTAAATCTGCCACGGCTTCGGCAATCACACGCTCTTGCGCCCCCGTTAAGCGGTAGGGGAGCATGGCGGCAAATTCTTCACTATAATCTTTTTGTATTTTCGGGCTGTGCAATACGGCGGTGTGTGCCTTCATACTCAAAAGCCCCAATTGCAAATACAGTAATTCATCAAAAATCAGCCGGCGCTTGGCGGCTTCAAGCGCCTGTTTGTCGGCAGGGAAATGGATGTTTTGTAGCGCTTGCCATTCATCCATAAGGTTGTATGTATCCACCAATCCCTGCGGAAAAGGGTCGGCAATCGGTTCGGTGGCGGCAAGGGCGTTTTTCATCACTTTGCTCACGATGTTGCTCGTCAATCCGCTCGTGAGAGGATAAATCGGTTTAATGGCAGCATCGGTGAGCGCCGGTTCAATTTCGGGGTTTACCATTTTTTTCTCAAAAAGATTTCCCTCCACCCTGCCGTAAAATAAATAGTCTTCCCCGAAGTTTAGTTTGGCGGCGGCATACGGGTTGTTAAAAATGGTAATTTCCATCGTGTTTTTGTTATCACTGACACGGGAAGAAAATATTTTTACCCCGCTTTTGGGTGAAGTGAAGGCATTGACTTCTTGAATACAAGTGGCTTTAATGCACACCGTTTCACCCGGCTGCACTTCACCGATGGAACGGATATCGCTCCAATCTTTATACGCGCGCGGGTAGAAACGAATGAAATCATCCACCGTTTCTATGCCCAAACGCGCAAAAAGAGCCGCACGCTTTTCGCCGACTCCTTTTATGTATTGAATTTTTGTGTTGTTAACACTCATTGTTTCCATTCCTCAATTTGCGGGTAAAGGTTGTTTTCGGTAATGGTGCCTGCGGTTTGCAAACCTTGCTCAAGGCACACATTGGCATATTTATAACCGATGGGGATAAACGGGTTCTCCTCACAAAACACGCTGATAAAATCTTGCAACGAAACACTGCCTTCGCGATACCGGCGGTAAATGCTTTGTAAATCGGATTTCCCGATACCGAAATCCGCACCGCCGGCGGCACTGAAAAAGCAATCAAAATTAAAATCGTTCGCAATTTTGACCTCGCCGATATATAAATCAAAATTCCCGTTTTCAACGGCAATGTTGTATTCATCCAGCGGCGTAGGTTTCACCTCGGCGTTGATGCCGAAATTAACAAGTTGTGTTTTGATTTGCTCTGCGAGTGCAATTTTCATATTGTTGGCACTGTTTACAAGAATTTCGAGTGCCACGGGTGCTTCTTCATAGGTGAGCGTAACCCCCATTTTATCGTAAGCACACCCGGCTTTTTTAAATGCCTTTTTTGCTTCGGCGCTGTTGCTGATGGGGGCGGTGGCAACGATAGAGCCGATTTCTTCCCACTCACTTTCAAACGGTGTGGCGGTGGGTGCGGCAAAGCCTTCTAACGCCTGTTCGCAAAGTTCACTTTGATTGATGGCAAGGCTTAATGCATAGCGAAAATGCTTATTTTTCAACACCCCTTTTTTTGAATTTACCCCGATAAATAACAGGTTGCCGAGTTTTCCTTTTTGTGTATTCACGGCAGAGGTGCGGCTGTTGCCATCCGCTAAATCCTCGAATAAATAGTCTATTTTTTCATCCGCAAACAGTTTTGGGGCAATGCTGTAATCTGCACACTCACACAGGGCAATGCGGGTGATTTCCGGTTTTTCACCGGTATGGTTTTTATTGTATTCCAAGGTGTATGTGCCGGCATTCTCTTCCAAAACATATTTGCCCGAACCGATACGGTTATCTTTTTGATTAATGATAGGGAACGTGAGCAGGTTTAATGCAAAAATGTCATTATTTTTAAGCATAAAACGCACAACACCGGACCCTTTACGCTCGGCGGAAAGAATATTCTTCAAATCGTTTTGATAGGCTTCACTTTGCTTCGCGCGATTAAAAGAGTAGACCACATCATCCGAGGTGAGGGCGCTCCCGTCTGAAAACACGGTGTCACCGAGGGTGACGGTAATCATTTTATTCTCTATAATTTCGTTGAGCGCCAGTTGTTTTTGCACCGTGTGTTTTTCATCAATGGTATATAACGATTCATAAATCAACGGGCATAAATAGCGATTACAATTTCCCTTTACGGCATACGGGTTGGTCGCATCATCACTCGAAAAGGGGAGAGATAAGGTATCTGCTTTTTGCACCGTATCGGAGTTTTTTTTATTTTTGCCGCACCCGACAAAGGAACACAGCAACAAAACGGCAAGAAGCACCGCACTCAGTCGTTTTAACTTCATTTATTTAACCTCAATTTGTTCAATGGAAATCGCTTTCCCGTCTGTTTCGTTTATTTCTATTACAACACCTTGCATGGAACACGGTGTGTCGGGGTTTTCAAAGCGGACGGGAAGCAGGGTTCTCATCTTTTGAATGGCGAGTTCTTTTTTAACACCGAGGCAAGAGTCCATCGGTCCTGTCATGCCCGCATCGGTAATATACGCCGTGCCGTGCTCCAAAATCTGCGCATCGGCAGTCGGCACATGGGTGTGCGTACCCAATACGGCACTCACCCTACCGTCCAAATAAAAACCCATTGCTCGTTTTTCTGACGTGGCTTCGGCGTGAAAATCCACCAAAATAATATGGCAATTTTCTTTTTGCAATGTGTCTATCGCCGCATCAATATGGTTAAACGGGTTGTCAATACTTTCCATCCCGACCATCCCCATCAGGTTGAGCACGGCAATTTTTGTGCCGCCTTTGTGAATGACGGTATACCCTCTGCCCGGTGCACTGCGGTGCAGATTGAGCGGGCGCACAATCGGGTTGTTTTCGTTATCAAGGTACTCATAGATTTCTTTGCGGCGCAAGCCGTGGTTGCCGAGTGTGAGTACATCCGCGCCGGCATCTAACAACCAATCGGCAGAGCAGGGTGTCACCCCGTTGCCCGGTGCAGAGTTCTCGGCATTGATGACGGTGAAATTGATACCGTAGTGTTGCTTCACGGCACGCAGCCTTTTTTCCACCAAAGTGCAGCCGCCTGTGCCTACCACATCACCGATAAACAGTATATTCAAATTGTTTCTCCATTCTATGACCCGGTGATACAGGTCGTTATTTTTATTATAATATTATATTTCTTATTAAAAATCAAGGTTGAATTCTAATTTAGTGCACTAAGTGCGCTAATAGTTTGAAGTGTGAAGAGTGGAGAGTGGAGTTAAGGGGGGGCTACGCCCTCACCCAATCATAAAACAATCCCTCCGTCACTTCGTGACACCTCCCTTTGCACAAGGGAGGCTTAAAAAGTTCGTATCTACGCCATCTTTCAAAATTATAAGTCAAAAGTAGATTTTTATATCTTTTTTATTAGAGCGAAGCGGAACGGGTGCGGGTGTTCCCGCCATCAACTCCAAACTCCACTC
>CADBJA010000134.1 GCA_902794945.1 Oscillospiraceae bacterium | reverse complement strand
TCTTATATTCCAAATGATTTTTTTAAAACCGCTTCCGAATTAAATATTGAGAAAGTTTATGCAAGTACCACCGCTCAAGAATTAATCGATTCGCTTAGGCACACTGCCTATTATCCTGCCGCTAAGCGCTTTATCGGAAGTGACGGTGTTTTTCACTTTTCGCAAGTTGAAATCATTCTTGGTGCTTTCTATGCGCAGCGCGCAAAAGAAATGAGCAAACAACTCCCCAAAAAAGCGGCGAAAGAATTAAAGCAACTGATTGATTTGGAAATTGATGCGCTCAATATTAACACTATTTACCGCAACAAAAAAAACGGACTATCTCAGGATTTTATAAAAGCCTGCTTAATTACCGATCACGGCACATTAAACGCCGCAAAGCTCTCCGCTCTTGTGGAATGCGACACAACGATGGATTTTATTGATATAGTCGGTACCACCAAACTCGGCAAACAATTTTCGAATGAAGATTTGATCTATCCGGAACGGGTGTACGAAAAAAACTCTTATATTATAAACAAACATTTTTTACGCTTTAGTGCGAATGCAAATATTGCGGTACTGACTTATTTCAATCTTTTATCTACCGAAATCAAAAACATTATTCACATCACCGAAGGCAAGCGTTATAAACTGTCGAATGAAGAAATACAAAAATACCTGATCGGTGTGGAGATATAAACAAACTGAGATGATGACGATTACGACTGTTGAAGGAGTGATACGAATTTGGCAATAGAAAAAATGAAATTGGTGCGCGCGTTCGGCAATCTCGGCGACCTCGACCATTTCATTCGCGAATGCTGTATTGACGGGCACTTCCAGACGGAAAATGCGATGTATTATATTCCCAAAAAGATTAATTTTTCACCGTTTTCCGCTGAAAATCCCTATACCGAGCAATTACAGATGATTGAGCAATTATCCAAGGAGTTCGGTATCGAAATCAAGCAAGAGCGGGTGACGGAGGTTTCCGAAGAAGCCGATGATGTGGAATACCTCGAAAGTTTTCTGAAAGTTATTCAAGACAATTTCAATGAGCGCAGTGAACTGCAAAAGGAATTTGAAAACAATAAGAATTTAATTGAAAATTATGAGCACTTTGCTCAAATGGATATTAATCTTAAGGATATTTTTGAATGTGAGTTCACGAAGTTCCGCTTCGGTTATCTGCCCCGCGAAAGTTATGAAAAGCTCCAAATGAATATGTATAAAGACAATCCCTTTATCAATTTCATGAAGGGCAAAGAAGTTAAAGACGGTTATTGGGGTGCCTACATTGTGCCGGTGAGTAAAAAAGAAGAAATTGATAACATCTTCACCAAACTCTCCTTTGAAAAAGCCTTTGTGCCCGCTTACAACGGTAATGCGCAAGAAGCGATTGAAGAAACAATTGCGCATAATGAAGACATTCAAAAGAAAATCGAAGCACTCACCAATGAACTTGCCGACTATGTTCAGTTAGAGAGTGAACGCTATTCGAAACTATGTGCTCAAATATATGCACTCAATACCGTGTTTGAACTCAAACTCAACGCGGCGATAAAAAGCGAAGAAGATTACTTTATTTTTGTCGGCTGGATCAAAGCCGATTATGAAGAAACCTTTATGCAACGTAGCAAAAAGTTTGATGATATCATGGTGGAATGTGAAGACCCGGGCGCTTCGATAATTGACAAAATTCCGATTTCGTTAAAAAACAATTGGCTGTTCAGACCGTTTTCCTACTTTGTGGAAATGTTCGGCTTACCAGCCTACACGGAGATTGACCCTACCCCGCTGTTCGCCATAACCTATTCGCTGATGTTCGGTTTAATGTTTGCCGACTTGGGACAAGGGTTGGTCGTAATTCTAATCGGCTTTTTAATGCACAAGTTCAAAAAAATGCCGCTGGGGCAAATCCTGATGCGCTGTGGTATTTTCAGTTGTATTTTCGGTGCCGTTTTCGGCTCGGTATTCGGTATGGAAGACTTGCTCGATGGTGTTTACAAATCTCTCGGCATCAATCTCCTGCCGATAAAAGTTTTCGAAAACACAACCAAGATATTAATTATTGCCATCTCCGCCGGTGTGTTCTTGATGTTACTGGTCATGTTAATTCACACGATTTGTTCATTCAAACTTAAACAATATGCGGATGCAATTTTCAGTGCAAACGGTATTGCCGGTATACTGGCTTACAGTTCCATGGTCTTCTTGGCAACCGACTTTATGGCAAACGATGAAGTCAAGCAAAAGATTTCAGTCGTGAACAAAGAGGCTGTGATAACTACATTAATAGTTGGTGTTGTGATGATGTTTTTCTACGAATTTGTCAAAGAAAAACTTGCCGATAAGTCTTATAAACTGAAACCCGGCAGTTACCTTCTTTCCAACATCATCGAATTATTTGAAAGTATTTTATCTTTCTTTTCCAATACGGTATCCTATTTGAGGTTAGGGGCATTTGTGCTTGTCCATGCGGGCATGATGATGGTGGTCACTACCCTTGCAGGCGAAAAAGTCAATGTCACCTTTGTCATTGTCATGATACTCGGCAACGCACTTGTCATTGCCTTGGAAGCGTTATTAACAGGCATTCAGTCCTTAAGGCTGCAGTTCTATGAGATGTTCTCTCGCTACTATTCCGGTCAGGGGCGCGCATTTACGCCTGTTAACATATATGAAGAAAAAGATTAATCACTTTGGGAGGTTTATTATGAATATCTTATTAATTCTTGTTCCGATTATTACCATTATTGTTTCCGCAACCATCGCCGTAAAGAAAAAGTTAAGCGGCGTAAGTGCAAAAAAAGCATTCCGCTATAATGCCATCGCATTTTTAGTGGTACTGACTATGCTCATTGTTTTTGCAGTCGGCTCCTTTGCCGCCGGCAGCGACAATGATGCTGCCGCCGCTCAAACAACCACAGCTTCCGCACAAGCAGAAGAAACTGCAGAAGAATCCGCACAAAGCAGCACCGGATTTGATAAAGGTATGGCATATCTTGCAGCCGGTCTTTCCACAGGTCTTGCCGGTATCGGCGGCGGTATCGCTGTTGCAGCCGGTGCACCCGCAGCCATCGGTGCAGTCAGTGAAGACCCCAAAGCTTTCGGTAAAGCAATTATCTTCGTTGCACTTGGTGAATCCATTGCGCTTTACGGCGTTGTTATTTCTATCCTTGTATTACCACGATAAAGAAAATGAAATTTTATTTGATCAGTGATGACAGAGATACTTTAACCGGTATGCATCTGGCGGGTATTGAGGGAAAGTTCTGCGAAAAAATCGAAGATGCCGAACAGGCAATGCTTGAGGCTACTAAAGATGACTCTATCGGCATTTTATTAATTACAGATTCGATTGCCACTGCCTTTCCCGAGACTGTCAGCAATATTAAACTTAACTATTCTACACCGCTGTTGGTTGAAATACCCAACAGCGATAATACCGAGCGCCCGGGCGACTCTATTTTAAAAATTGTCCACGATGTGATTGGTATTTAGTGTGCCTATAAGGAGAAACTATGATTCAGCAATCCCCCGCCAAAACAAAAAGCTTTCTCAAAGCAATTAATAAAGCGGCTATGCAAAAATGCAGTGATATCGCCAAGCAAATTGAAGATACCACGCAAGAAGAAATGCAGCGCGCCGAGGATGAAGCGCGTAAAGACGGTCATTTAAAAATTGAAGCGGCAAAAGCAAAAATTGAAGCACAGGCAAAACTGAAGGTTGCGCTGTATGAAAACGAAAAGAAAAAAGAGATTTTTTCCAAGCGCGCCGCTTACCAAAAAGAAGTGTTTGCGCTTGCAACCACTCAGTTACAGGTTTTTACAGCAAGCAGTGAATACACGGCTTATTTAAAAAAGCATTTATCCGATTTATCCGACAAAGTAAGCAAAAATCTTACTTTCAAAATTCGCGAAAAGGATAGTGCGGCACAAAGTGCCATTCAAAAAGCCTACCCTTCCGCCGCGATTGAAACCGACCCGACAATAAGAATCGGTGCTTACAAAGTCATTGACCGTGATAAAAGCATTTTAATTGATGAAACACTTGACGCCGGTTTGGAAAACCAGCTCGATTGGTTCTTGTTAAACTCTAAGCTAAAAGTAGAATTATAATCATTCTTCGCTGTTAGGAGAAATATTTTGGAAAAAACATATCAAATTTATTCAATCAACGGCCCTGTCATTACCATTAAGGGCAAAACCGACCTTTCCATGATGGAAATGGTCTTTGTCGGCAAGGATAAACTTGCCGGTGAAGTGATTTTGATTGATAATGAAAAAACCACCATTCAAGTATATGAAGAAACAACCGGCTTGAGCGCAGGTGAACCGATTTACTCTACCGGTTCTCCCCTCACCATTACCTTGGGACCCGGTCTAATGAGCAATATTTATGACGGGATTGAGCGCCCGCTTGCGGTTATAAAAGAACAAAGCGGTGCTTTTATCAAAAAAGGTTCTCTCATTCCGAGTTTGGATGTAGAAAAGAAATGGGATGTAACCCTTTTGGTTAAAGAAGGTGATGTATTGGAGGGCGGCGTTGCTTATGCTTCCTGCCCCGAAACGAGCGCCATCACCCATTACTGCCTGCTTGCACCTGATTTGAGCGGTGAAGTCGTGGAAGTTAAGCCCGATGGGCAATACTCGGTCAATGAAACCGTTCTCAAACTCAAAGACAGTTCCGGTACAGTGCACGATATTACCCTGTGCCAAAAGTGGCCCATTCGTATTCCCCGCCCGGTCAAAGAAAGAATGAGCTCTAACA